>CANKWG010000197.1 GCA_947487325.1 Oxalobacteraceae bacterium
CCGGTCTGGAAAATACAGCTACGTGATGGTCATGTGAGTCCCGATTTTGCGGCACAGGTGGCGCGTCAGTTGGTAGCGATTCATGCGGCGACAGCGAACCAGCCTGCGCTAGCAGAGCGCTTTGCCTATGACCGTAATTTCTTCGAGCTGCGGCTCGATCCTTATTTCGGCGCCACCGCGAAAGTACATGCTGACTGCGCGCAGATGCTACAGGCATTGATTGAACAGACTGCAAACAACCGTATTACGCTGATTCACGGCGATATCAGCCCGAAAAATATTCTAGCTGGTCCCGTGGGCCCCATCTTCCTCGATGCTGAGTGCGCGGTGTATGGTGATCCGGCGTTTGATGCCGCGTTTTGTTTAACGCATCTGATCGCCAAATGCCTGTGGCGTCCTGCATCGACGGAGGATTATCTGGCCTGTTTCGATGCCTTTACCAAACACTATCTCGCTGGTGTGGATTGGGAAAACGTCGAAGCCATCGAGGCGCGCACGGCGATGCTGCTGGCCGCGATATTACTTGCGCGCGTAGACGGCAAATCGCCCTTGGAATATCTGACTGAATCCGACCGATCACAGCTGCGTACTTTTGCACGCCGCTGGCTTTTGTCACCCGCAACCCGGCTCGCTGATATGCGCGCCGCATGGAAAGAGGAACTTGCCGCATGAGTACGCGAATCCAATCACTGCAGGCGCGACGTATCTGGGATTCGCGCGGCCGACCCACCGTAGAAGTGGATGTGCATCTGGACGATGGCACGATGGGCCGTGGTATTGCGCCTGCCGGTGCATCAACCGGCAGCAACGAAGCGATCGAGTTGCGTGATGGTGGTGCGAATTTTGGGGGCTATGACGTACAAAAAGCATTGGCGAATGTCACGCGCGAGATTGCACCTGCCATTATCGGTCATGATGCGCTCGACCAGCGCGGGGTCGATGACACCCTGATTGCGTTGGACGGTACATCGAACAAAGCGCGGCTGGGTGGCAACGCATTGATCGCGACCTCCATGGCCGTCTTGCATGCAGCAGCTGCATCGCAGCGCTTGCCCTTGTGGCGTTATCTGCTGAACTCGACTGCTACGCCAGGTGATCAATCAGTGATCTTGCCGCTGCCGGAAATTCAGATTTTTGGTGGTGGTGCGCATGCGGGTCGCCGTATCGATATTCAGGATTTGCTGGTGATGCCCGTTGGTGCGCAGAACATGGCCGAGGCACTGGCGATGGTGGCGGAAGTCTATCGCGCCGCCGGTGATCTGATGGCCGATGCCGGTCGTCGTGCCGGTGTCGCCGATGAGGGTGGCTGGTGGCCGGATTTTGCGAATAATGAAGAAGCGCTGCAAATGCTCACTCGCGCCATTGAGAAAGCAGGCTATCGGCATGGCGAAGTGATGATTTCGCTGGATATCGCAGCCTCTGAATTCGGCAGCGGCGGTGTCTACCGTCCCGGTCTGGAGAAGCGGGCGTATGACACCGGTGAATGGATTGAGGTATTGCTACGCTGGCTGGCGACGTATCCGATTTTGTCGATCGAAGATCCGGTGGCCGAAGATGATACGGCTGGGATGATCGCCTTTACCGCAGCGGCGGGCCAAAAGGTGCAAATCATCGGCGACGATTATCTGGTCACCAATGCGGCACGTGTGCGCGACGCAGCGGCACAGAAAGCTTGCAATGCGGTGCTCATCAAACCCAATCAGGCGGGAACGATCAGTGAAACCTTCGATGCACTACAGGCGGCTAAGGCTTGTGGTTTTTCGACGGTGGTATCTGCACGCTCGGGTGAGTCGGAAGATGTGATGATCTCGCATCTGTCTGTGGGCTGGAACGCGGGACAGCTGAAGGTAGGTTCATTCGCTCGCAGCGAGCGGATGGCGAAGTGGAATGAGTTGCTGCGGATTGAGGAAGCGCTCGTTGGGAGAGCGCGTTATGCGGGTGCGGATGTTTTGCCTTTGGTCGGCGGCTGATGCTTATCCCAGCCTGTTGAAAATTTGAGCGGCTCGTGTACAACGAACGACGCTGGACCCCAGCTTTCGCTGGGGCGACGGAATTTGGAGCCATCGCCCTAAACATCGTCACCCCAGCGAAAGCTGGGGCCCATCGTTGTTAATGTCGTATCAGCCACGCAGCGCGCGCTTCAACAATTTACCGTTCGCATTTCGCGGTAACGGCCCATCAGTCAACACCACCTGCTCAGGCACTTTGTAATCAGCCAGTCGCGCGGCGCAATGCGCGCGCACAGTATCCGTGGTCAGCTTTTTGTCGGCTGCGTACAGGTAAGCATGCACCCGCTCGCCGAGCACAGGGCAGGGATGACCAACCACGGCAGCTTCCACCACACCGGGTACCGACATCAGTACGTTTTCCACCTCAACCGAATAAATCTTGAAACCACCGCGGTTGATCATGTCCTTGATGCGATCGAAGATGCGCACCAGTCCTTGTTCATCAACCGAGCCAATGTCACCGCAGCGCCAGCAGCCATCCGCAAAACCTTTGGCTGTCGCTTCCCGGTTATCCCAGTAGCCCGGCACCACCATCGGGCCGCCTATCCATAATTCACCGGATTCGCCCGTCGCCACCGGCTGACCTTCGTCATTCATCACGCGAATGTCACCACAGGGCACCGCAATGCCCACGCTGTCGTTGTGAATTGCAGAAAGCCCGAGCGGCATGATGGTGGCAGGCGAGGTGACTTCGGTGGAGCCGTAGCAGTTCACCAATGTGAGCCCGGGCACGGCTTCGGCCAGTGACCGTACTGTCGGCACGGGCATGGGCGCACCGCCGTAACCGCCGACTCGCCAGGCGCTCAGATCCAGTGCGCGAAATTCCGGCTGCATCAGACAAAGCTGATACATCGCGGGCACCATCAGCGAGTAAGTGATGCGCTCGCGCGCGGCGAGTTGCACAAAAAATGCTGCCTTGAACTCAGGCACGATCACCAATGTGCCGGCCACATGCACCATCACCGCAATCAATGCGACTAGGCCAGTCACATGGCTTGCGGGTACGGCCAGTGCGGCACGATCTTCGTGATCGAGTTTCAGCGTAATCTCGAAGTGAATCACCGAATGCGCAATATTGAAATGCGTGAGCATTGCGCCTTTGGGATTGCCGGTGGTGCCTGAGGTATACAGAATGCAGGCACAGGCTTCTTCATCGACTGTGGCTGGCGCAATATCGGGTCCATTGAGCGAGGAAAGCGTTTCTCCTTTGATGCCGGTGGTAATGCGTAGTCGCAGGGCAGGGGCAGTGGCGCTGTCGGGAATGCGATCGGCGAGATCATCATCAAAAATGATACCGACGGCACCACATTGTTGAACGATGTAAGCCAGTCCGGGACCTTGCTCGCGCGTGCCGACCGGTACGGCTATCGCGCCCAGTTTTTGCAGGGCGAAGAGAACCGACACGAACTCTGCGCGATTACTGATGAACATGACCACACGCTCACCCGCTTGCAGACCACGCGCTGCCAGACCATTCGCTATGCGATTGACTTCGGCATCAAGCTGTCGGTAGGTCCAGCGTTGATCATTGCAAGCCAGTGCTTCGTGGTCAGGACGTGTCGCGACCGCCTGCGAGAACATCGCATAAAACGACGGTGGTCGAACCGTAAAGCAGCGCAGCGAGCGACCACCGAAGTGGGTCTCCGTGCGCGTATCGGGAAGGGTGATGTGATGACGCCAATCGATCATGCGGAAAATCGTGAGCGCGAGAGTTTCATGAAGATCAGCTAGCCGGCGAATTGGCGCCCCGCTCGATGACGATTTCTGCGTCGAGCAGGCTACGTGAATGATTCAGATCCGATTGTGCGATCAGCACCGAGAGCTCGCTGCCGCGCAGACCGGCGATTACTTCAGACAAACGAGCCGAGAGCGCCGGCGCCACACCTTCGAAGGGTTCATCGAGCAGCAGCAGGCGGGTACCGATAGCCAATGCACGTCCCAGTGCCACGAGTTTTTGCTGACCACCCGAGAGTAGCAGTGCGCGTCGCTCGCGCATGCCGTGTAATTCGGGCAGGACTTCGTAAACGAAATTCAGACGCGGTCCG
>CANKWG010000198.1 GCA_947487325.1 Oxalobacteraceae bacterium
AGTCCAACGGCGCACGGCGTCTTCCGGCATATGGTCAAAGAAGCACGTCTCGATACCATCGTACATGTCAGCTCGGCCGGCACCCACAACTATCACCCGGGTAAACCACCAGACCGCCGCAGCCAGCACACCGCATCACAGCGCGGCTATGATCTGTCCGATTTGCGTGCTCGTCAAATCAGCGAGGCGGATTTCATCGGGCATGACTTACTACTGGCGATGGACTGGGATAATCTTGCACTCGCTGAACATGCCTGCCCGCCCCAGATGCGGCACAAACTACGACGTCTGACGGAATTCTGCCGACAGCACGATGCCGTAGTGGTTCCCGATCCCTACTATGGCGGTGAAGAAGGGTTCACACAGGTTCTTGATCTAATCGAAGACGCCTGCACAGGCTTATTGGATCATGTACGCCGGCACTTGCAGCAACGCACTCCACTAACTGATCATCAGGGAGATCGTCGATGAACAAAACAATCACTGCTTTATTAGTCCTGATCGTTCTGGCGGGACTCGCTGTCATTGCCGAGATGACTGGCATGCTCGGCTTGGATAGGAACGGCAAAAAAACGGCTTACCAGAGCAAGGGGAAGCTCGAGGTAGTTTGCGATGTTGAAGTCAGCAAACCCAATGACACGCTTTCCCAGCCCTTCGATACGACCCATTTAACGATACCGGCACAATTCGATTTTGACGAAAACACAGGTTGGTATATGGGTGAATATGCGATGTCCATGAACCGCAAAGGTACCTTGCAGGTACAGGATGATCTGCTCAAGGTCAGCCGTCCGGCCTTGTTCAAACGTCACGGACTAACTATCACGGGCGAGCATTTCACACTCAATCGTAGGAATGGTGAATTCAAGCAGTGGCTCGATCTCGGTGACAACAAACGCTTGGATCTGATTACAGGCCGCTGCAAACGCACGACCAATGCCCCGTTCTGAAATGCGAAGCTCAGGACGGCTGGCAGCTTTATCTGTCCCTGTGCCAAATGAGGGCCATAGGCCTCAGGTCATAGCGATCATTTTTAATAATGCAAGCGACTGAACCGGCTAGCGATACCCGTCCGCTGGTCATCGCGCTGTCGGGAACCCTATCACTGGCGGTGGCCATGGGTATAGGGCGATTTGCTTTCACGCCGCTCATGCCAATGATGCTGCATGACGGATTGCTCGATCTCGAAAGCGCCAGCTGGCTGGCCAGCGCGAATTATTTTGGCTACCTGCTAGGCGCAATTCTTTGCACGCTGCAGCCCACAGTTTGGTTACGACGCGGCTGGCCACCTTTGCCTGTCGCACCCATGGTGCGGGCTGGACTGCTACTCACCTGCTTACTGACAGCACTAATGTCCACCGATGTACCTGCGGCGTGGCCTTGGTTACGCTTTACTGCCGGCGTGATCACCGCCGTCGCTTTCGTCTATACCAGCACTTGGTGTCTGGGCCGCTTGTCACGCATGAACCTACCATCCGCAGGCGGTATCGTGTATGCAGGTCCCGGCGTTGGGATTGCCACCAGCGGTCTGCTCGCCAGCCTGATGGTGCAAATGGGCTGGCATGCTAGCGCAGGATGGATCGCGTTTGCCTTGTTGGCGGCACTCATGACCGCCATCGTGTGGCGCGTTTTTCAAAGTGATGCCGGACTGCCTCTGCCCACTGCAACGCATGAGCTCTCCGCAAATGGCGGCAGTACGACAGAAAAAGCCGCTCTGACGCTTGCCTATGGCCTGGCTGGATTCGGGTACATCATCACCGCAACCTTCCTGCCTGTGATTGCGCGTACCGCCATGCCCGATTCAGCATGGCCTGATCTGTTCTGGCCCATGCTCGGTATCGCCGTGGCATTCGGCGCCATCATGGCTTCGCGAATTCCCGCCCGTTTTGATCAGCGTTATCTACTGCTGGCTTGCTATCTGATACAGGCGGCTGGCGTCGCGATCAGTAACTGGATGCCCACGCTCTCGGGGTTTGCGCTGGGTAGCTTATTGGTGGGATTGCCCTTTACCGCCATCACTTTTTTCGCCATGCAGTTGGGCAGAAAGCTGCATCCGCAATCAGCGCCAGCGATCATCGGCCTGCTGTCGGCTGCATTCGGTTTTTGTCAGATCATCGGTCCGCCAGTCGCAGCGCTACTGCTGGCACGAGCCAGCACCCATGCTGAAGGATTTACGTGGTCACTCAATATTGCGGCAACAACGCTGGTATTTGGTGCATTGATTTTCTGGTGGATGGCGAAAGCATTTCCGGAAAAGGGAAACACTAGCCCGACTAGATAGTCGTGCAAACAAACGCTTGCATTCGCTAGTCAGGAAGGCGGCGGATCGTTGTAGAGCACGGTGATGCTGATACGGCGGTTACGCGGATCAGAGGGATTTTTCGGTGCAAAAGGCGCCGTATCGGCAACGCCCTCGACGCGAGCAAAACGACCGCTCGACATTCCAGCCTGTTCGAGCATCCGGCGCGTGGCCTCGGCGCGCTCTATCGACAGTGACCAGTTCGTCCTGTCACTGCCCTCGGGGAACGGGGTGCTGTCGGTATGACCCTTCACGGCCATTTTGTTGGGCATGCCCGCCAGTGATTTCGCCACTTCATTGATGAGGGCACGAGCGCGTGGATCCATGGCGGCATTACCGCTGCCAAACATCGAGAAATTAGCCTTGTCGATGATATCGATGCGCAGTCCGTCCTTCTCCCGTGTAAACGTGACTTGGCTCTTGAGATCAGCGAGTTGCTGGTTGAGCGAGAGCCTCTCGTCAATTTCTTTTTCCAGCTTGTCGAGCTTTTCTTTCGCGGCTTGTGCAGCGATTTGCTGCTTCTGTTCTTCAGTCAGATTTTTCGAATACTTTGGATGCGGCTTGTCATCTGGCGATGTACCCATGTCTTCATTTGGGCCTGCTTCGGTACGCGGTGTCACACGCTCCAATATGGTTTCCTGCTTTGGTGAATCAGGTATGCCATCCGGATCAACGATAGATCGGCCACCAAACATGCCGTTCGATCCCGCTGTTTCGCCCATCGCCGACTCCTTGCGGTCAGTCGGCTGAAAGTATTCAGCGATACCCTGTCGCTGCTCCTCCGGCACCGCACCCAGCAACCACATCAGCAAAAAGAAGGCCATCATCGCCGTCATCATGTCGGCCAACGCGATCTTCCACGCACCGCCATGAGCGCCCGCATGCCCCTCCTCCACCACCTTTTTCCATTTAACCGGTGGCTGCGGTGGCGCCTCGTCCGCCTCAGGCGCAGGGGCTGGCGCCTGATCCGACTCAGGCGCTGGCGCCGCGGCGGCGTCTGGGGCTTCTTCTTCGGGCTTTTTGTCTTCGTCTGCCATGGTGGAATACGGTTTTTATGCGGCGCGCTCGGCGCAAACGGTCAATAGCTTGAATCGGCAAACGACGCCGCAACTAAAGTGATGATTGGCAGAAATATAAGCGAAAAGTCTCAGCCCCGTCGAACTTTCATGCTTATCAGAAAAGCATGAATTCAATTTAATCACCTTCGCTCGTTGGACACGCGCGACGAAACTGACATCCATTAGGGTTACACCCCCGATTAGCGATTTTGCTCAGGGACAGAAAAGACAGAAAAGCGTGTGTCCAAATGTAACGACCTCTGTCTGCCAATCATTTCTTGCCTAAATTACTTCCATGCCGGTGAGGCAGAAACATACTGACCCCAGGGAGGGATGATGAAAAACCAATTGAAGACACTTTTACCGCTGGCGCTCATCGCCGCATCGCCATTGGCGCAATCTCAGGAAATAGCCCGCGTCGTTTCCAGTACACCCATCACCCAACAAGTCACCGTCCCACGCCAGATATGTAGTGACACCCAGGTACTTGTCCAGCAACCCCGATCGGGTGCCGGTGCCGCAGTCGGCGCCATTACCGGTGGCATTCTTGGTAGTCAGATGGGCGACGGCTCAGGACGAGCGGTAGCAACCGTGATCGGCATCATCGGCGGCGCCGTTCTGGGTGATCAACTC
>CANKWG010000199.1 GCA_947487325.1 Oxalobacteraceae bacterium
GGGGGGCGGATGAAAACCAATCCGCGTATTTCACCATCGCGCGCCGATTTTCTGGCGGGTCACTGGGCCGCGCCAAATGCCGAGGGTGCATGGGAGATTCTGGGCGACCCGGCGCACAAGATCACCAGCGCTACCTTGTACCGTACGGAAGAAGTCATGGCTTGCTGGTCGGCTATCACGGCACCCGTGTTGTGGGTGGAGGCGGCGGACACCGACGTCTGGCGCTGGATGGGTCCCAAAGACGTAGCGCGGCTCGAGATAGATCGTCGCCGGCAGCACATTCCCCAGCTGCGGTGTGAAGTCATTCAAGATGCAGGACACATGCTGCACCATGATCAGCCAGAGGCGCTGGCGTCGTTGATCGAAGGGTTTCTGCCCTGAGAGCGTGCCGGCGGCAATCGTCGCAGGCGCGTACAATACGTTGTGTTTTCCATCGCTTTTCCTTCTTCTGAAGTCTCATGCTCAATATTGATCTGCACTGTCATTCGGTTGTCTCGGATGGCACGCTGTCGCCCGGTGATTTGGCCCGACGCGCTGCCGCCAATGGCGTTGACGTTTGGGCACTGACGGACCATGACGAAGTGGCCGGCATCGCAGAGGCGCGTGCCGCTGCGCAAGATTTGGGTATGCGCTTCGTCGCTGGCGTGGAAATTTCTGTCACATTTGCTGGCAAGACTGTGCATATCGTCGGTCTGGATATCGATGAGCAGCATCCTGATTTACATGGCGGTCTTGAGAGCGTTCGTCAGGGACGCGTTCAACGCGGTCACCTGATCGCGACGCAACTTGAACTTACCGGGCTGAGTAATGTTTTTGAAGGTGCGCTGAAGTACGCAGGAAATCCATCACTGATCGGTCGCACCCATTTCGCTCGTTATCTGGTCGAGTTAGGTGTGCAGCCGACCGTCACCGAGGTGTTCCGGCACTATCTGGTCGAGGGTAAGCCCGGTTTCGTACCGCATCGCTGGACGACTCTGGAAGAGGCCGTAAGTTGGATACGTGCCGCCGGCGGACGCGCCGTGATTGCGCATCCGGGACGTTACGCTTTTGACCAAATGCAATTCGAAGCGCTGCTGTCGGAATTTATCGCACTCGGTGGCGAGGGCATCGAAGTGGTCACGGGCAGTCATACCCCCGATCAGTTTGGTGAGTACGCTGCGCTGGCGAGGCGCACGGGCTTGCTGGCATCGCGCGGCTCCGATTTCCACGGTCCAGCGGAGTCACGAGTTGATCTGGGCGGCTTGCCCCATCTTCCTGCAGATCTGAAGCCGGTCTGGCATGATTGGCAAGTCTGAGTTTTTTCAATCTTGAAATTTCATTCTGCGCCCCAACTTTCAAACCGAATGTCGCTGGGTGCTTTGGCTAATTACGTTTCTCGGGAGAATCCTGGATGAAAAGAATTCTGCTGTTTGTATTGAGTAATGTCGCTGTTATCGCGGTGTTGACGATCGTACTCTCGTTGACTGGTGTCGATCGCTTCCTGACAGCGCAGGGCCTGAATGTTGGCATGTTGCTGGTGTTTTCCCTGATCGTTGGCTTTACGGGCGCCTTCATTTCTCTGCTAATGAGCAAGCCGATGGCAAAGTGGTCAACGGGTGCTCAGGTAATCGAAAATCCATCCAACTCGACAGAACAGTGGCTGCTCGATACCGTACGTAAGCTCGCTGATCGTGCAGGTATCGGCATGCCAGAAGTCGCTTGGTACGAGGGCGAGCCGAATGCCTTCGCCACAGGCGCGTTTCGCAATGATGCGCTGGTGGCGGTGTCCTCAGGTCTTTTGCAGAATATGACGCGGGAGGAAGTCGAGGCGGTATTGGGTCATGAAGTGGCGCACATTGCCAATGGCGATATGGTGACGATGACGCTGCTGCAAGGCGTGGTGAATACCTTCGTGGTATTTCTTTCGCGCGTTGTTGGCTATTTCGTCGATCGCGCAATTTCGCGGAACAATAGCGATGGGCCCGGTATCGGCTACACGATTACCGTCATTGTCTGTCAGATTGTGTTCGGCATTCTCGCGCAAATGATCATTGCCTGGTTCTCGCGTCACAGAGAGTTCCGCGCGGATGCTGGTGCGGCGCAATTGATGGGCAATCGCCAGCCGATGATTAATGCGCTGACGCGGCTGGGCAGTATGCAGGAGAGCCATTTGCCGCAATCAGTTGCAGCGATGGGCATTAACAAATCTGGTGGGCTGATGGAATTGTTTTCCAGCCATCCGCCGCTGGAGGAACGGATTAATGCTTTGCGGCAGGGTTGATTGTTGGTGAACCTTCTTCTGTATTGAAGTATTTGTACGCAGTTCCACTAGCATTAGATTGAGCTAAATTTTACGGCGCCAGCCTCAGGCTGTCGCCGTTTTTGATTTTTTATGAGCCAGTATTTTCAAATTCATCCAGACAATCCGCAGCCACGCCTGATTCGGCAAGCGGTACAGATCGTCGACGCGGGCGGTATCGTCGCATTGCCGACCGATTCCAGTTACGCGCTGGTCTGTCACCTCGATGACAAGAGCGCGGTCGACCGCTTGCGGCGCATACGCGGCGTGGATGATCGCCATCACCTGACCTTGCTTTGTCGCGATCTGTCAGAAATTGCCAATTACGCCAAAGTTGATAATCGTCAGTACCGGCTGCTCAAAGCGGCAACCCCGGGGCCTTACACCTTTATTCTGGAGGCGACACGCGAGGTACCCCGGCGACTGTCTCATCCTTCACGCAAAACCATAGGGCTGCGTGTACCCGAGCATGCGATTGCTCACGCGCTGCTGGAGGAACTCAAGCAGCCCTTGTTGGGCACAACCCTGATCCTGCCCGGTAGCGACCTGCCGCTCAATGAAGCCGAAGACATACGTGAGCAGCTGGAGAAACAGATCGATCTGGTGATTGACGGCGGGAGCTGCAGCCGCTTGCCCACCACGGTGGTCGATTTGACCACGGGTACGCCGGAAATCGTCCGCGAGGGCAGGGGTGATATCTCGCTCTTCCGTTGAGCGGCGACCCCAAGTAGCCGTCTGCTAAAATCAGCCCGATGAATGAGATTATCCAGACGATTGCAATCTATGCATTGCCCGTCATTTTCGCGATTACGCTGCACGAAGCTGCCCACGCGTACGCTGCCAAGTATTTCGGCGACCTGACGGCCTACGCTCAGGGGCGGATGAGTCTCAACCCGGTCCGACATATCGATCCTATCGGTACTATCCTGATCCCGTTGGCGCTGGCCTTGCTGAGTAGTCCTTTCATTTTTGGCTACGCCAAGCCGGTGCCGGTGGATTTTTCCCGATTGCGCAATCCCAAGAAACAGATGGCCTGGGTCGCGCTGGCTGGTCCGCTGGCGAACCTGGTCATGGCTTTTTTATGGATGCTGTTATTTTTTGTTTTGCAGTCCGTGGGCGTTAACGAAGTGTTTTTCTTCGAAATGGCGGAGGCGGGCGTGAAAATCAATCTCATCCTATTTGCTTTCAATCTTTTTCCGTTGCCGCCCCTAGACGGTGGAAGAATCGTGACGAGTATTCTTCCCAATCAGTATGCGTTTCGTTTTGCGCGTATCGAGCCTTATGGTTTTTTCATCGTCCTTGGCTTAATGATGCTGAATCTGCTCAGTTACTGGATGAAGCCCGTCATGATGCTTGCGGCAATGCTGCTTGAAGTGCTGATATCTCCTATTCAATCCCTGCTCATCTAAAATCATCATGTATCCTGATCGTGTTGTCTCTGGCATGCGTCCTACCGGCGCAATGCATCTTGGTCACTACCACGGCGCACTGAAAAACTGGGTTCGGCTGCAGTCCGAGCATCCTTGTCTTTTCTTTGTGGCCGACTGGCACGCGCTGACCACGCATTACGATGATCCCTCCATCATCGAGACCAGCACCTGGGACATGGTGATTGACTGGCTAGCAGCTGGCATTGACCCCTCTCAGTCGACGATCTTCATCCAGTCCAAAGTGCCTGAGCACGCGGAGTTACATCTCTTGTTG
>CANKWG010000200.1 GCA_947487325.1 Oxalobacteraceae bacterium
CGAGCGCCGGAATGATGCCCTCGATGCGGCAGCAATCATGGAAAGCCTTGATCGCTTCGGCGTCCGTGACACTCACATATTCGGCGCGGTGCGAATCCTTCAACCATGCATGCTCGGGGCCGACACCAGGATAATCAAGACCCGCTGAAACCGAATGCGTCTCCATAATCTGCCCGTTCGCATCCTGCAGCAAATAGGTGCGATTGCCATGCAGGACGCCGGGTATGCCGCCGCCCAGCGATGCGGAATGCCTTCCCGTGTCAACGCCCTCACCTGCGGCCTCGACTCCGATCAGTTTGACTTCCGGATAGTTAATGTACGGATGAAAAATCCCCATCGCGTTCGAGCCACCGCCGATGCAAGCCAGTACGTAGTCAGGCTGACGTCCGGTAAGGTCAGGCATTTGTTCGATGCATTCATTCCCGATCACGGATTGGAAGTCGCGCACCATCATAGGATACGGATGCGGGCCGGCGACGGTACCGATTATGTAGAAGGTATTCTCGACATTGGTCACCCAATCGCGCATCGCTTCATTGAGCGCGTCCTTGAGCGTTTTGGATCCGGATTCAACAGGTACGACTGTCGCGCCCAGTAACTGCATGCGGTAGACATTCTGCACCTGACGCTTGACGTCTTCGCTGCCCATGTACACCACGCACTCAAGACCAAATCGAGCGCAAATGGTGGCCGTCGCCACGCCGTGCTGACCGGCACCGGTTTCAGCGATCACACGTGGCTTGCCCATGCGTCTTGCAAGCAGCGCCTGTCCGATGACGTTGTTGATTTTGTGCGCGCCGGTGTGATTCAGGTCTTCACGCTTGAAAAAAATCTGCGCGCCGCCGGTCTCTGACGACCAGCGACGTGCGTGATAAATCGGGCTGGGACGACCCACGAAATACTTCAGTTCGTGATGAAATTCGCGCAGAAATTCCGGATCGTTCTGATAGTGCGCGTACTCGGCCTTGAGCTCTTCGAGCGCGTGAGTCAGTGTTTCGGAAACGAAGCTGCCGCCGTACGGGCCAAAGTGGCCGGATGCGTCAGGAAAGTTGTACATGCCCAGATGGGCGGGATTGTGATCCATGATCTCTCCTCGAACTGCTAAATGTTTACTGTTCGTCTGCCGCGCGCACTGCGGATACAAATGCGCGCATCAGTGCTGTGTCCTTGATGCCCTTGGCCGATTCAATGCCACTGCTGACATCAACGGCGTACGGGCGCACCTGGCGCACAGCGTCAGTCACATTTTGCACGTTCAAGCCACCACTCAAAACGGCCTGATGCGCGATTTCTGCGGGAATTAGAGACCAATCGAATACCTTTCCAGTGCCACCGTACGCATCGCTCCAAGTGTCGAGCAGCAAACCCGAGAAAAGTGGGCTGGCCGTGCGGTAGGCGGCCTGTGATTCTAACAAATCCGCGGCCGTTGTATCGGGCCGGATTCTGAGCGCGCGCATGAAAGGGCGGCGGACAGCCTCAGCGATCTCGCGACACTGCGCCGGCGTCTCATCCCCATGAAATTGCAAAAGAGATAATGGCACGCGACGAAGCACCTCAGTCACCTCGCCCAGATCGGCATTCACAAACAAACCGACCGTGCTCACCATGGGCGGTAGCGCCTCGACGAGTCGGGCCGCCGTTTCCGGGGCAACATAGCGCGGCGACGGCGCGTAGAACACCAGGCCGATGGCATCCGCGCCCACCGCCACGGCCTGCGTGACATCTTCGATGCGTGTCAGGCCGCAGAGCTTGATTCGTGTTCTATGGGTCATTTTTTAGCAGAAAGGCAATGATTCTTCGAGTGCAGGTAGCGCCCAGCGGGCATCGTAGTCGACTTTTGCCAAATAAAGTCCGTCCGGACTAAACGTCGGGGCAGCTAGTTCGCGCTGCCGGCTGGCCAACAACTCCGCCATCCATGCGACCGGACGATTGCCGATGCCCACCTGAATTAAGGAGCCCACGATGTTACGCACCATGTGATGCAAAAACGCATTCGCGTTCAGCGTGACGATCACGCGATCGCCGTGCCGCTTGATCGCAATTCGGTGCAAAGTCCGCACCGGCGATGCCGCCTGACACTCTGCTGCGCGGAATGCGGAAAAATCATGCTCGCCAATAAGCGCCTGCGCTGCATCCTCCATCAGCGCAACATCGAGTGGACGGAACACCCACCCTGCCCGACCCTCACAGAGCGGCGACCTTACCGGATAGTTGTAAATGACGTAGTGATAGGTACGCGCGAGCGCAGAAAACCGTGCATGAAACCCTTGCTCACCACCCTCGACTTCGGCTGCCCATTGCACGGCAATCGATGCTGGCAGGAATGCATTGACACCACGTACCCAAGAAAAATTTTCTCTACTTACCGGTGTATCGAAATGAACCACTTGCGAAAGCGCATGCACCCCGGCATCGGTGCGGCCCGCGCAAGTCGTGGCAATGGGTGCCTGACAAAACTTTGCGAGTGCGGATTCCAATACATCCTGCACGGTCCGGCCATGCGGCTGCGTCTGCCAGCCATGCCATGGGCTACCGTCGTATTGCACTCCGAGTGCGATGCGTTTCAACATGTTATTCCGTAGACAGGACGCAGCAGGGGCTCGTAAGACCGGCCCTTCGGTTTTGCCAAACCACCGACACTGCGGTGCTGATGACGGATAACGAAAGCTGATGCGCCAGAAAAGAACCTGTCTTGTCGGGTCAACGCCAAACACGCAGGACCCGATCAGACTTACTCCAAGCTGGGAATTTTACGCGAGTTGACTCAGCAGAGATTGCGCGCGCTCCGCCAGCTCAGGGTGCTGGCTGACGGCGACTTCGGCGAGCAGCTCGCGCGCACCTTCATGGTCACCGATCTCCTGACAAGCGATGGCCAGATCAAACTTGGTTTTCAGCGAGGCCAGATCACCCTCGTGCATTGCAAGGCCAGTGGGCTTCTGCGCTGTCGAGGCTGATCTAGCGGCTGACCCAGCAGATGACAAGGATGAATTGGAGACTGACATTGAGGATGAGAACGAATCTGACAGATTGAATTCCAAAGTGTTGGCGGAATCAGTGGCGGTATAGCTGGCTGAAACACTGGGCGTTGTCGTTCTGGCCGATGCAAGATGGCCACCCGTGGGTGCAGCTGGGGTCGAGGTAATTATGTCGTTCCGACGCTCATCAAGCAGACCATCCAGCCGGAACTCAAAGTCGGCCACCGGCGAGGTTGTCGCAGTGGGCTGCGCAGGCACGGGTTTAGGCGATGCCGAAATGAATTCCGAGTTTGTGCGCACGGCGGCTCCATAAAGCAGATTACCGGGATCAAGCACCATGCCCATTTGCGCTGCCTGAGCCCAAGCCTCACCCACACCGTGCGTCAACACGCGCAGCTCTGCTGCGAGGGTACCGAACTTTTGACGGTCCTTGCGCGTGGCATAGATCTCCAGCAGTTTTACGCGCAGCGCGTGACGATCGGGGTGCAGACGCAAAGCATCCTGAAGAATTTCCTCAGCCTGTTCATCACGGCCATACGCGATGTAAACATCGGCTTCAGCGACTGCATCGACCTCATTCGTATCTAGCTGGCTGACCGAAGGCACAAAATTCGAGTGGAACACGCTGTTGCTCGTGTCGATATTGCGCCCGCCCGCTTGATCGAAGATGGATTGCACGCCATCCACCTCAGCTGGCTTTTCTTGGTGCGCTTGTTTGCGCCGCCGATACCGGAGGCCGAACCAGGACAGTATCAAGAGAACTAACCCACCGATTCCTGCCATGATGGATGTTGGCTCTTGCGTCAGCTCCTGCAAGACCTGAATCACATCTTCGTGTATCGCTGGCTCTGGTGCGGGCGCTGGCATTGAAGGTGTTTTTTGAACAGCGTTTGATTTGTCTGCGGGTGGCGTAGATATGGGCGGCGTAGATATGGGTGGCGTTTCCGGTACGGGGACCTGCGCTGATAT
>CANKWG010000201.1 GCA_947487325.1 Oxalobacteraceae bacterium
AACCCTCGCCGGTTTTCAAGACCGGTGCCTTAAACCGCTCGGCCACGCTTCCTTCTCTTGAATCGGGCGAGATTATACCCTGCTCTGCCCCGACTCAGCCCTCTTCGGGCAAGAACATCTGTTGCAAGTCGTTGAGAAACCGCTGTCCCAGTACGGTGGGCTGGATCATCCTGTGGTCGCAGGTCAGGAGACCACGCGCTTCAGCCTCGGCAAGCGCCCCCTCCACCACCTGCAAAGGCAGCCCGGTGCGCTCGGCAAACAGTCTTGATTCAAATCCACCCGTCAGCCGCAAGGCGTTGAGCATGAACTCAAAACCCAGCGCCTCCCGGCCGATTTCGGCCTCTTCGAACACGGCATTGCCGGCTGTGGCCTGTTGCATGTAGGTGCCGGGCTGTTTGTAGCGGGCCTGGCGCACGATGCGGTGGGGGAAAGACAGCTTGGAATGCGCGCCTGCGCCAATGCCGAGGTAATCGCCAAATTCCCAGTAATTCAGGTTATGACGCGCACGACGTCCGGCTTGGGCAAAGGCAGATACTTCGTAATGCTTATACCCGGCCAGCGCGGTTTGCTCTTCGATCATCTCCTGCATCTCGGCGCTCGCATCGTCGTCAGGGACAGTCGGCGGAAATTTGGCAAAGACTGTATTGGGCTCGATCGTCAGATGGTAGAGCGATAGATGCGGTGGCGCGTAGCTGAGCGCGGCAGTTAGATCTTCTATCGCTTGAGCCAATGTTTGGCCGGGCAAGGCGTACATCAAATCCAGATTGAAATTTTGGAAGCACGATTGAGCGCATTCAATGGCGCGTCTGGCTTCATCACCGTCGTGGATACGACCCAGTGCCTTGAGATGTTGGGGGTTGAAACTTTGTATGCCCATCGAGAGACGGTTGATGCCACTACTGGCAAAGGCGCGAAATTTATCAGCCTCGAAAGTGCCAGGGTTGGCTTCCATGGTGATTTCTGCGGCGCCGTCGAGTGGCAGCAGGCTGCGAATGTCGGACATGAGCTGATCAAGCGCATGCGCCGACATGAGGCTGGGGGTGCCACCACCAATAAAAATACTCGTGATCTTCCTGCCCCACACCAAGGGCAAAGCCTGCTCCAAATCAGCCCTTAGCGCATTCAGATAGTCTTGCTCGGGAAAGCTGCCATCGGCTTCATGCGAATTGAAATCGCAGTAGGGGCATTTGCGTACACACCACGGGAAATGCACATAAAGCGATAAGGGCGGCAAAGCGGCAAGGCTGAGTATGCCCGGCCGCAGGTAGTGCTCTACCACGCGGGGCGGCACGGCCTGTACGACGTCGGGCCGAATAGGAATCATGCGAGCTGCGCTATCAGGAAGCGCAGAGCTTGCGCCCGATGCGAGAGCTGATTTTTTTCTTCGGGGGTGAGTTCGGCAGCGGTTTTATTTAATGACGGCAGCCAGAAATGTGGATCGTAACCAAAACCACCCTGTCCGCGTGGCTGATCGATGATCTCGCCGTGCCAACGCGCGTCTGCAATCACGGGTTGGGGATCATCGGCATGACGTAGATAGACCAGCACGCAGTAGTAATAAGCGGATTTGTCGTCGTGCACTTGCAAGTCGGCCACTAGCTTTACGTTATTAGCTGCATCGGATTTGGGCTTGCCCGCGTAGCGCGCAGAAAACACGCCGGGCGCACCGCCCAGAGCAGGCACACAAATGCCGGAGTCATCCGCGAGTGCAGGCAAACCGCTTTCACGCGCTGCATGTCGTGCTTTGGCGAGTGCATTTTCTATGAAGGTGGCGTACGGTTCTTCGGCCTCACTGATATTTAGCGCTGCCTGCGTTTGGATCGCAAAACCGAGCGGCGCGAGTAGGCGATCAAACTCGGCGAGCTTGCCGTGGTTATTGGAGGCTAGTACTAATGGACGTGTCATGACTGTCTGATTCTGATGCTGAGGCTGCGTCTGAGTCTGTATCAGTTCAGGCAGTCAGTCCCAGTGCCTGCTTCTGCAAACGAATGAGCTCACTGATGCCAGAGTCGGCCAGATCAAGCAGCTGATTCATGGTTGCGCGATCGAACGCGTCGCCTTCAGCGGTGCCCTGCACTTCAATGAAATGCCCGGCGTCATTCATGACAACATTCATGTCGGTGTCGCAGCCCGAGTCTTCGATGTAGTCCAGATCAAGTACGGGCAAGCCCTGATATACACCGACCGAAATCGCTGCCACAAAATGGCGCAATGGAATCGCGACAATCTTCCCACCTGCAACCAGACCGCTGAACGCATCGTAGGCAGCGATCATGGCACCCGTAATGGCAGCGGTGCGCGTACCACCATCAGCCTGAAGTACATCGCAATCGAGTTGCAGAGTGCGCTCGCCGAAGGCTTCCAAATCAAACGCAGCACGCAGCGAACGACCAATCAGACGCTGGATTTCCTGGGTGCGTCCGGATTGCTTGCCTTTGGCGGCTTCGCGGTCCATGCGGGTGTGGGTGGAGCGCGGCAGCATCCCGTACTCGGCAGTGAGCCAGCCTTTGCCCTGGCCGCGCATAAATGGCGGAACCTTCTCATCGACACTGGCAGTGCAAAGCACGCGGGTATCGCCGAATTCAATTAGCACGGATCCTTCGGCATGACGGGTGTAATGGCGCGTGATGCGAACTTCACGCAGAGCATGCGCTGCACGCCCGCTGGGGCGTTGTATGGCGTTATCTGACACTTATTCCTCGGATGATGTAGTGGGTGTTTTTTCGTCAGGGGCACAAAAACGCGCAATCGCACGTTCAATCGCCTCTGCCTCCGGATGTTGCTCTGCGGGCGCGTAAGCCGGATGAATACTGGTCACGATGCGGTTGCCTGGCAGTGCATCGGTCATCATCGCACTTGGGCTGCTTGCCAAGCCCGGCTCATCTTCCAGCCAGGTCAGCGCCAGCGCGGTGACATTATCGCCGTTTTTGCCACCCGCGACGGCGGCGGACTTTACCAGCTCGGGTACGGCAACCTCCAGCGTCCGGGCAGATAGACGGTAAGCGAGTTCATGTTCAGGGATACTGGACCAGAGCCCATCCGAGCACAGCAGAATCTGGTCGCCAGTTTTAAGGCGTACTGGTGGAGCCTTTTCCACGCGGGGCAAGGTGGGCGCACCGACGCAGTTGTAGAGTTTATTGCGATCAGGATGGAATAGCCTCTCAGCAGGCGACAGCCTGCCCAGCGAGACGAGGCGCTCGACATGCGAGTGATCTACCGTGCGCGCGAGGATGCGACCGCTGCGCAGCCAATACAAGCGCGAATCACCACAATGCGCCCAGTGCGCCTCGCCGCTCTGTACGATGCAGGCAACGATGGTCGTACGTGGGGTATCGGGAAGGCGATGCTCGGAACGATAACGATGCAGCGCATGATGTGCAGCAAAGACCAGATCTTCGAGCAGTCCAGACGGGTCAGCGACCGTCGGCCGTGCCTTTTCCTGAAACAAGGCGCCCATGACTTGCATTGCCATCGAAGCGGCCAACTCACCATGCAAATGTCCACCCATGCCATCTGCCAGCAAAAGCAAGAGCGCATCGCGGGTGAAGCAATAGCCCATTCTGTCCTGATTGCTGCTGCGACCCCCAATCTGACTGTCTTGATAAATAGAGAAACGCATATTCAGCCCACCAGTCGGCGTAGCCGGGAGAGAAGATTGTCGGGCTCCGGAGTGCTCTGGCTAGCGGGTCGTAGCGCCTTTTGCAGGGCGAAGACACTCTGAGGACGTTTGAGGGGCTCCAGCATCAGGCTCGATCGAACAATATCAATCAGTTCGCTCGAGTAAAGCCCGCGCAACTGATGGTAAAAATCATCCATGCGATCTTCCCGTTTTCTTTCCATGGCCGATTGCGGCGGCACGCCCACCATGCAAGTAAAGATCGAGGCGCCGATACTGTAGATATCGGTCCAGGGGCCGAGCTCTTTTGTGGT
>CANKWG010000202.1 GCA_947487325.1 Oxalobacteraceae bacterium
GTAAACCAAGTAGGCGACATGATCAAGAACGGTCGCCGCGGCACCATGTCCGGTAAGCTGATCATTAAAGGCATCCAAGGCCACATCGCCTACCCGCACATGGCGAAAAATCCGATTCATCTCGCTATGCCTGCACTGGCTGAATTCGCCACTATCGAATGGGATCAGGGCAATGAATACTACCTGCCCACCTCCTGGCAGATGTCGAACATCCACGCCGGCACCGGTGCATCGAATGTGATTCCCGGCGAATGCGTGGTGGATTTCAACTTCCGCTTTTCTACCGCCAGCACAGTCGACGGCCTGCAACAACGCGTGCATGCCACGCTCGACAAGTACGGCTTCGACTACGATCTGAAATGGATTGTCGGCGGTCTACCTTTTCTCACACCGCGCGGCGTACTCAGCGATGCACTAAGTTCAGCTATCAAAGCCGAAACGGGTCTGGATACCGAACTATCAACGAACGGTGGTACTTCGGATGGTCGTTTCATCGCACAAATCTGCCCGCAGGTTGTCGAATGTGGCCCCACGAACGCGAGCATTCATAAAATCGATGAGCACATCGCCGTGACTGAGATCGAGCCTCTGAAAAACATTTACCGGCGCACGCTGGAAAATCTGCTCGGCTGACTCTTTGTCCCATGGTTTGTGTGCCAGCCATACACAGCATTGCTGGCCATGCTGCTCTGCCTTACTCAACATGGCACTCACCCGCCCCCCAAAGATCGGTCTTCTGTCCACGGTAGCCGATATCAACTGCCCGCATCACGAGGCGCACCAACTTTTAATCCTCGCTCACTAAATGCCGGATTGAAGTCGCCAGATAACTTAATTCCAGAGAAGTTTTTTGATGATCTGATTCCCACACCCTTCGTGCGATCAACGAGCGTTTGGTAATTGAATTTACTTTTAGTTAACAAATTTCGTTGACATAAAGTTGCATGTTTGTTAATTTTCGAGCGCGACACCAAATATTGATCTCCACGGTGAACGCGTGTTTTTCTGCAGACCAACTTTCGCGCTGCAGACAAGGAAAATTAATATGCAAACCAAAGACTTCCGTTCCGGAAAGGATGCCTTGAGAATCTCAAGAGCGGCGTGGGCATTCGCCACCCGGAGAGTGCCAGTCGATGCCGCAGGTCTGCTACTGCCACTGGTTGGCAAACCCGAAACCGGTGATCTGATTCTCGCCGCGGTGGACTTCATCGGACATCACACCGGGCTGCAATTGCCCAGCGGGCGACGCATGCAAATGTTCCCGGGCGACGAGATCGTGGTGGCCTACGGAAATCGTTACGCATCGAATCAATTCGAGTCCGAGGTACCGAGCACCTTTGGACCGTGCCACCTGTCGGCGGGTGGCGGGATCGCCTCACGTGTCACCTCTTGGCATACGAGGATGAGAAGTCCAACGCAAATTACCCCGATCGGCCTGCTTGGAAACGATCAGGGACAACGCATCAACTTGCGCGACTATGCCCTTCCAACGCTCACCCGTACTGGATCGCCCCCTCCCACAACGATTGCCGTGGTCGGAACCGGCATGGATTCGGGCAAGACGCACAGTTGCGCCCATCTTGTCCGGGGCTTGATCACTGCGGGGCTGCGGGTGGCTTACATCAAAATCACTGGTACTGGCGCAGGCGGAGACACCTGGTTACTCAGAGATGCGGGTGCCTCGCCCGTGTTGGACTTCACTGACGCCGGCATGTCCACAACCTACCTCGCACCTATGTCGCAGATCGAATCGGCGCTGGTATCGCTATTGGCGCACGCCACCAATGAGGGCATCGATGCAGCAATCGTGGAAATCGCCGATGGTGTTTTGCAGGTAGAAACCTCCGCACTGCTCAAATCCAAGGTGTTCGCCTCTCTCGTGGGCGGTTTGATGATGGCATCGCAGGACTCGATGGGCGCGAGCGCCGGCGTTCATTGGTTGAAGGAAAACGCGAGTCCGCCTGTGCTGGGTCTGTGCGGCCTCATTTCTGCCTCGCCACTGCAGGCACGTGAAGCGACGCAAGCTCTCAGTATTCCCGTTTACGACCGCCTCGAATTAGCCAGTACGAGCAATGCGCTGGAGATCCTCGCGGGAGCGCAACGACACACGGAAACGCTGCGCGCATCAGAAGGGACAACGGCAAGCAGCATCGCAGACATTAATGGAGAAGCCTATGGAAAAAAACACGATGGCTCCACCCCAATCGGGCGCCGCTGGGTGGCACCTGCCGCAGGGAATGCTCCTTCGTCGGGCGCTACGCAGTGATCCGACCAACGAATACTTACTGTATCGCCCGACAGGCGCTTCCATCGACAGTCCATTATTAGTCGTGGTCTTAGGCGTTAGCCGCCATTGGGAGCAACAGGTCGCTACATTCATTCCCGCCTGCGAACGACTGGGCGTGACCTTGCTGTCGCCCGGCATGGGTGGATCGACACACGCTGGTTATCGCAGCATCGGCCGACAAGAAAACCGCGCTGATGTATTTCTGCACGATTGCCTGCGTGAGGTGAGTCTGCTCGCTGGAATGGATGCCACGCGCTTTCGTCTTTTTGGTCACTCATCGGGTGCTCAATTTTCCCACCGCTATTTGATGGCGCATCCCCATCGCGTCGAGTCTGCTGTTATCGCAGCCGCGCGCTGGTACACCTTTCCGGATACCTCGCGCAAGTTCCCCTTCGGTATTCGTTCGACGAAGCGCTTGCCAGACATAGCCTTCAATCCTGAGCAATATCTGCGCGTGCGAATCACCGTCTTGGAAGGGGCTTTGGACACTGAAGTGGAAGTGTTCCGCCACAGTGAACAGATCAGTGCCCAGCAAGGTAAACATCGTTTGGAACGCGCGCGGCGCTGGGTGGCTGCGATGAAAGCCCAAGCGCATGCGCATGCGATGCCGTCCATGATTGATCTGATCGAAATTGACGGTGTTGACCATCATTTCGGGCCGTTGTGTCGCGAAGGCCGTCTCGTTCAACGCGTGTTCTGGTCACTCTTTGGCGCGACCGTCGATGAGCAAAGTGCAATCACTACCTGCCAGTAGCAAGCCCACGTTGTAGTTAGTCACCGCATTCGATCAATCTTTATTCAATATCGGCAAGGACAGACACATGAAGCAAAACTCTGAATACGACGATTGGGGACTTACCGAAGACGAAGCAGAAGCCAGATCAGCTGCACACGCAGGTTCGGGCCCAGGTATACGCACTGCCAGCGTGAGCCGCCGCCTGATTCGATGGCTGATTGTCTCGATCACCGTCGCGATGCTGGGTGTTGCTCTCTGGGTTTTCAGCCAGCACCGTACGCAGAACATCATCTCGCGCAACGCTTTTGTGAAGATGGAGCTGACGGAGGTGGGTGCCCGTTTTGACGGTCGTATTGCCGCCGTTGAAGCATCACCGGGCACGCGCGTCAATGCGGGACAAGTTATTGCCCGTCTCGATGACGGTCATTTGCGCGCCCAGGAGACTGAGGCAAAAGCACATATCGCCTCACTGGAGCGTTCACTCGTGCAAGAGACGGCATCCATTGAACTGGAACGTCAAACGCTGTCGGTAGCACAACGGGAAACCAGAGCACGTGCAGACGCCACGCGTTCCGAGGTGCAGGCCGCGAAAATTCGCATCGCAGAAACGCAAGAGTACTGGCGCATTCGGAATGAGTTATTCAAGAGCGGCATGATTTCATCAGAGGCATTACGCGAAGCAAATTTGAGAAAGCAACTCGCCCAAGAACAACTGATTGGCGCGCAAGGTAACGCCAACGCCGCTGAAGCCGCCGTGCGAAATGCAGAACTCAATATCACGGGTATTGCGATCCGCAAGCAGCGCCTCGGGATACTGGCATCGGAAATCAATGCGGCACAAGCCAAGCTGGCGCGCGTGCAGGCGGACCTGGACGCGACCGTGATCAAGGCGCCGACCGACGGCG
>CANKWG010000203.1 GCA_947487325.1 Oxalobacteraceae bacterium
CATCCCAGCGAAAGCTGGAATAGCGATGACGCCCGGTAGCGTGGGCATCATCACCGGTGTTATTTTAAAAATGTAGGAACAGAGATTCATTGGCTATTTTTTATTAAAGACACTGGATCCCAGCTTTCGCTGGGATGACGGTAGTTGTTAAGGCGACCGTACAATTTCCACCGTCATCCCGGCGCAGGCCGGGATCCAGTGTCTTTCGTTGCAAACAAACGGCTTAAATCTTCAACTGCCTTCGACGGAATTCAGCGCTGTCGTAAAGCCCTAATCATTTAGCCTTCCGAGGCTTCACCTGCCACCAACTTGTAATCACATAGGGATCCGCCTGATAATACTTAGGCGATACCTTAGGCATGCCAAAGCGATTGCGATACGCCACACGGTGCGTCGCCGAATACCAATGCGGCACCACGATGTATTTGTGCATCAGCACCCGGTCCAGTGCTCTTGACGCCGCCACCAGTTCGGCGCGCGAATCCGCGCGCACCAGTGCGGTTACCAGATTGTCAACCGCCGGATCTTTCAAGCCCCAGTAATTGCTCGAGCCCTTCTCATCGGCCGCTTTGGAACCGAGCATGTCGAACATTTCATTCCCGGGACTGGTGACATCACCAAAGCGCTGACTGGTCATATCGAAATCGAATTCTTCCATACGCTTTTGCACCAACGCGAAATCTGCGGTGCGCTGACTGACGCGCACCCCGAGCTTTTCAAGATTGCGTACATAGACCGCGATGATTCGTGAAAGCGCAGACTGGTCATCGAGAATTTCAAAACTGAAGGCCTCACCCTTGGCATTGCGCAGCGCGCCATCTCGATATTCCCAACCGGCTTCTTTGAACAGCGCGCGTGCCTTGAGCAGATTAGCGCGCAGCGATCCGGGAGCATCGGTGTTGGGCGGCAGTGGTGCCGGGCCGAACACGGCTGGATCCAACTGATCACGCAGAGGTTCGAGTAATTTTAGTTCAGCCTCAGAGGGCATTCCATGTGCACCCAGCTCAGAATTGCTGAAGAAAGAATCAATGCGCGCATACTGGCTGTAAAACAACTGACGGTTCATCCACTCGAAATCCAGTGCCAACCCCAGCGCGCGGCGAACACGCGCGTCCTGAAATTGCGGGCGCCTGAGATTCATCACGAAAGCTTGCATACCGGCGCCATTGGAATGCTTCAGCGTCGTCTTGATGATTTCACCGTTATCAAATGGCTTACCCTTGTAGGCCCGCGCCCAGTTCTTTGCTCGGTACTCGACCACCACATCGAATTCGCCAGCCATGAAGGCTTCGAGTCGAGCAACATCATCTTTATAGAAACGATAAACGATGCGATCGAAATTGAATGCGCCGCGACGAACCGGCAGATCGTTTCCCCAGTAAGCGGGATTGCGGCGAAACGCAATCGAACGGCCCAGATCATATTTTTCGATCAGATACGGACCACTGGCAATCGGCGCTGTCAGTTGTATTTTATCGAAGGGCGTACCCGCCGCCCATTTGCGCGAGAACACGGGCATACCACCGACGATCAGGGGTAATTCGCGGTTAGCAGATTTAAAATCAAAGCGTACGGTCGTGCCATCAACCACCACACATTGCTTCACATCGGCAAAAATCATTTTGAATTGTGGTGCGCCTTTGGCCATCAGCGTATCAAAGGCATACTTCACATCCTCTGGCAGCACCGGATCGCCATTATTGAAGCGCGCTTTCGGATGAAGTCGAAATGTCATCGACAATCGGTCGGGTGCCAGCACCATGTCCTCGGCCAGCAAGCCATACATGGTCGCCACTTCGTCAGCCGAGGTAATCGCCAGTGATTCAAACATGAGATTGGAAACACCTGCTGCGGCAACCCCCTTCATGGAGAACGGGTTGAATTTGTCGAAACTGGTGCGGGAATCCGGGTTGGCCAGGTACAGATCGCCGCCTTTGGGCGCATCCGGATTCAGGTAATCGAAATGACTGAAACCTGCCGGATATCGGGGCGTGTCATACAGGGAGAATGCATGCGCCGCCCAGGCATTGGCACAGCACATCAACGCGGCAGCAACTAGGGTGCTGGCAACGACTCGGGAAACGGCTTTGGCATGCACTCGGATCATGGCGACTTGGTTTACTGAGGAAAAACGTGCCAAGGATAGCGGTTTTCAGCAAAGACCGGGCGCGGCCCCGTTGCGCCACCGCCCGGGCTATTTGCGCCGCGGCGTCCCGAACCCCTACAATGGCGCCTTTCGCCGGTCTGGATCCGGCCTTTGGGAGTATCGAATGGCATTTTTGCAAGGCAAAAAAATACTGATCACCGGCGTCCTGTCCAATCGCTCAATTGCCTACGGGATTGCGCAGGCTTGCAAGCGCGAAGGCGCTGAGCTGGCATTTACCTACGTTGGCGAACGCTTCAAGGACCGCATCACCGATTACGCCAAAGAGTTCGGCAGCGATCTGGTATTCGAATGCGATGTGGGCAGCGACGAGCAAATTGCTGCACTGTTTGCTGATCTGGGCAAATCCTGGGCGCACTTGGACGGGCTCGTGCATGCCATCGGTTTCGCGCCACGTGAGGCGATTGCCGGCGACTTCCTCGACGGACTCTCGCGCGAAGGTTTCCGGGTCGCGCATGATATTTCTGCGTACAGCTTCCCGGCGCTGGCCAAAGCCGCCCTGCCGATGCTTTCGCCGAATGCAGCATTGCTGACCCTCTCGTATCTTGGTGCGATACGCTCGCTTCCCAACTACAACACCATGGGTCTGGCAAAAGCCTCGCTCGAAGCCAGCGTGCGTTATCTGGCAGAGTCGCTCGGTAAGCGTGGCGTGCGGGTCAACGCGATTTCCGCTGGTCCGATCAAGACACTGGCCGCCTCCGGCATCAAGGATTTCGGCAAGATACTTAATTTCGTCAAAGAAAACGCACCACTGCGCCGCAATGTGACGCTTGAAGACGTAGGTAATGCCTCGGCTTTTCTGCTGTCGGATCTGGCCGGCGGCATCACGGGCGAGATTACGTATGTCGACGGCGGCTTTTCGCAGGTTGTAGCCGGGATGGGATCGGAAGATTGAGGCGATCGACATCGCCTTAGCGGGCCGAAACCGCAGTCACGCGGTCGGCCCGCAGAGCGAATCTATCCGATGTTTGACGATACATCCCTCAGCGTCGCGATTTACTGTACAATTCGCCCCGCGCTGCACAAATCGCAGCGCAACGTTGCTTAGCCAACCCTCAGCTTCAACCTCAAAGCCCTCCCGCCTCCTGGTGCCGCTCCAATGAGCACCGATCCGGCGCAAAGCTTTTGTGCCGAAACCTTCTTCGCAAGATTTCGTTTGTTTCGCTGGTTTGCTTTGCTTTTTATTGTCATTTCATGATCTCTGATGGTCGTGACGTGGCGCTTATCGTCGATCTCACGAAAGAACAGAATGACATTCGAATCATTGGGCCTGAATCCGCAAATTTTAAAATCACTGACCGAGGCTGGCTACACCGCGCCGACCCCCGTGCAGGAACAAGCCATTCCCGCCGCCATCGCAGGCCGCGATCTGCTGGTGTCCTCGCAAACCGGCTCGGGTAAAACTGCCGCGTTCATGCTGCCCGCGCTGCACAAGCTGACTGACCAACCCGGCGAAGCGCCACAAGGAAAAACACCGAATCAAGCCGCGCAATCAGCGCGTTCACGCGGCGAGCGTCCTCGCTTCAAAGCCGCTCAACCGAAAATGCTGGTGCTGACCCCGACACGCGAACTCGCGCTGCAAGTCACAACAGCCACCGAGAAATATGGTCGTGGATTGCGTCGCGTGCAAGCAGTCTCCATCCTCGGCGGCATGCCCTACCCGAAACAGATGCAACTACTCTCGCGCAATCCTGAAATTCTGGTCGCCAAGCCGGGCCGTCTGCTCGATAACATGGAATTCGGGAAAACAGA
>CANKWG010000204.1 GCA_947487325.1 Oxalobacteraceae bacterium
GCACCATGCGCGGCTGACCATTGAGTTCGAAGAACAATTTGGTCTGGGCTTCTTCTTCGAGATCGGTACGTCCTAGCAGACGAATCACCAGTGTTTTTCCGCGATCGATATCCACCGAGATTTCCTGACCATCCTTGAGTCCCTCGAAAAACACATCGGTGGGCAGCACGCTCACATCACCATGCTTACGTCGATGCTGTGCATACTCGGTAAAGACTTTCGGATACATCAGATAGGACGCGAGTTCCTGCTCGCTGATCTTGCGATCGACTGCTTTCTCGGCGATCGATCGTGTCTGCTGCAAATCCACCGGTGGCAGACTCGCCCCGGGTCGGCCTTCCAGAGGCTTCGCACCCTTGAGGACTTTCTTTTGCAGCGCCTCCGGAAAACCATCCGGCGGGAAACCCAGCTCTCCGCGAAATAATGAAATCACGGATTCGGGAAAAGCGATTTCACGTTCAGGATCACTGACATCAGACGGCGCCAGATCATTGGCGACCATGAACAAGGCCATGTCACCGACTACTTTCGAGGTCGGTGTCACCTTGACGATATCACCGAAGAGTTGATTAACATCGGCATAGGCTTGCGCGACTTCGGTCCAGCGATGATCGATCCCCATCGCCCTCGCCTGCTCACGCAGATTGGTGTACTGACCACCTGGCATTTCATGCCGATACACATCCGAGGTACCCGAACGCATATCGGCTTCAAAGGGCGCGTAGTAACGTCGCACGCCTTCCCAGTACTGCGAAATGGAGAACAAGGCATCTTTCGACAGACCCGGATCACGCTCGGTATGAGCGAGCGCCGCAGCGATCGAGCCCAGATTGGGTTGTGAAGTGAGACCACTCATTGCATCCACGGCACCATCGACAGCATCACATCCGGCATCAATGGCCGCCAGCACACTGGCCGCACCAATGCCACTAGTGTCGTGCGTATGGAAATGAATCGGCAGACCCACTTCTTCTTTCAGCGCCTTGACGAGCGCACGCGCTGCAGCAGGCTTGCAGACACCCGCCATATCCTTGATACCGATGATGTTCACGCCGGCGCGCTCGAGTTCCTTGGCCATGGTGACGTAATACGACAGGCTGTATTTAGCGCGCACAGGATCAAAGGGATCGCCGGTATAACAGATCGCACCTTCGCATAGCGCACCCGTCTCACGCACCGCATCAATGGCCACACGCATGTTCTCGACCCAATTGAGCGAATCAAAAACACGGAACAGATCAATGCCACCCGCAGCGGCCTGCCCGACGAAATGACGCACCACATTATCGGCATAGTTGGTATAGCCTACGGCGTTCGAGGCACGCAACAACATCTGGAAGAGGATGTTGGGAACACCTTCGCGCAACTCGGTCAAACGCTCCCAAGGATCTTCCTTCAAAAAGCGCATAGCGACATCAAAGGTCGCGCCGCCCCAGCATTCCAACGAAAATAGATTCGGTAGCATGCGCGCGTAATACGGTGCGATGACTCGCATGTCTGCGGAACGCATGCGCGTCGCAAACAGCGACTGATGGGCATCACGCATCGTGGTGTCCGTCAGCAGTACAGACTTTTGCTCAAGCATCCATTGCGCGAATTTCTCTGCACCCAGTTCCCGCAATCTGTCGCGGGAGCCCGGCGGCACCGGGGCAACCCGGCTCGATTTGGGCAAGAGCGGCACCGAAAGAATGCCATCTGTGCCTTTACGCCCTTTCATCTCGGGATTGCCATTCACCACAACGTCGCCAATAAATCGCAGCAAGCGGGTCGCACGATCGGCGCGTTTAGCAAACTGAAACAGCTCAGGTGTCGTATCGATAAAACGTGTCGTGCATTCACCCGAGATGAACTGCGGATGATTAATGACGTTTTCCAAAAATTGTAAATTGGTCGATACGCCCCGAATACGGAATTCTCGGAGCGCACGATCCATACGTGCCGTGGCCTCAATCGTTGTGGGCGCCCAGGCAGTCACCTTGACCAGCAGCGAGTCGTAATACGGCGTAATCACCGCACCCGAATAGGCGGTGCCACCGTCGAGTCGAATACCGAAACCTGACGCACTGCGATAAGCGGTAAGACGGCCGTAGTCAGGTGTGAAATTATTTTCTGGATCTTCCGTCGTTACGCGGCATTGCAACGCATGTCCATTGAGTCTCACCTCAGACTGATTCGGAATATGCAAGCCTTGCGCATCGGTATCGCCGATTTTCAAACCCTCGGAAATACGTATCTGCGCCTTGACGATATCAACACCTGTCACTTGCTCGGTGACGGTATGCTCAACCTGAATGCGCGGATTGACTTCGATGAAATAGAACGAGCCCGTATCTGCATCCATCAGGAATTCGACCGTGCCTGCATGTGTGTAATTAACTGCACGGCCCAGCCTCATTGCGGCTTCGCATAAGGAAATCCGGTCTGCGTCGCTCAGATAAGGTGCCGGTGCCCGCTCAACCACTTTCTGATTGCGCCGCTGCACCGAGCAATCACGCTCGAACAAATGGATCAGATTGCCGTGCGTATCACCCAGCAACTGCACTTCCACGTGACGCGCGCGACGAACCAGCTTCTCGAGATACATCTCGTCGTTGCCAAATGCAGCGGCGGCTTCGCGCCGCGCGACTTCCAGCAGCGCGGGCAACTCGTCCTCGGATTCGATCACCCGCATGCCCCGACCGCCACCACCCCAGCTGGCCTTGAGCATTAACGGATAGCCCACGGCACCGGCCAGCTTTCTGACTTCGTCCATATCCTGCGGCAACGCCGGCGTGGCGGGCACGACGGGTACGCCCGCCGCGATAGCGGCATTACGCGCAGCGACCTTGTTGCCCAAGGTACGCATGACATCGGACTTGGGCCCGATAAAGATGATCCCGTTATTGGCGCAGGCTTGCGCAAAATCCGGATTCTCGGACAGAAAACCATAGCCGGGATGAATCGCATCAACCTGCGCTTCTTTGGCGATACGAATGATGTCGTCAATATCCAAATACGCCGCAATCGGCTTCTTGCCTTCGCCGACGAGATAACTCTCATCCGCCTTGAAGCGATGCAGCGCAAACCGATCTTCTGCTGCGTACACAGCGACCGTGCGTATACCCAACTCGGTTGCAGCGCGCATGACACGAATAGCGATCTCGGAGCGATTCGCAACAAGAATTTTCTGGATTTTTTTCATCGTAGGATGGCGGAAATATCAGGGCTTATATAAAACACATCGGTGCAAACCGGTGCACGGGTTTGAAGGCAAAGAGTTACGCAGCAAGATTTATTCTACGTGAGCTGCCGCACTGAACCCGCGATAGCAAATTACCCTACTTTTTCGTGATTTAGCTTATAGCGATAATGATAACAAATCCGGGGTTCTTGATACGACTTTGCGAGATCACTTATTCTTTGGGTGTCCAGGCTTGCCATGGAAGCGCTGCTCGAATAGAACCGACCGCTTTTTATCAGACCTGTCATTCAATTTCAGGAGTTACAGATGACCCTTGTTTCCTGCTACGCCGCACACGCCGCTGATGGACCACTGAAGCCCCACCAAATCACTCGCAGAGCCACGGGGGCGAAGGATGTTCACATCGATATCGAATTTTGCGGTGTTTGTCACACGGATATTCATTACGCAAAAAACGACTGGGGGCGCAGCAATTACCCCATCGTTCCCGGACATGAAATTGTCGGCACCGTCAGGGCCATCGGTCCCGAAGTCAAGGATTTGCGAATAGGTCAGCGCGTCGCCGTAGGTTGTTTTGTGGGTTCCTGCCAGCATTGCTCTTCCTGTGATGCCGATATGGAGCAGTACTGCCTCAATGGTTTTACCGCCACCTACAACACGCCTAGCAAAGACCCCGGTGGCTTCACCTACGGTGGCTATTCCAAAAAC
>CANKWG010000205.1 GCA_947487325.1 Oxalobacteraceae bacterium
GTTGCCGCCGACCGGTGCCAAAGGCCTCAACCTCGCTGCCAGCGATGTCTACACGCTGTATCACATCCTGACTCAGCGCTACCGACAGGGCCGACTGGATCTGGTTCAGAAGTATTCAGAAATCTGCCTGCGCCGCATATGGAAGGCTGAACGCTTTTCATGGTGGATGACATCGATCCTGCACAAGTTTTCAGATGACCCATTCAATCAGCGCATTCAGGAAGCTGAACTCGACTACTACACCAGCTCGCTCGCAGGCCAAACTACAATCGCGGAAAACTATGTAGGACTACCCTACGAACCCATAGCGTGAAACGGCTGATAAGGTCCGCGAAGAATTCGATATCAACCGGTCGAACGCTGATCATGCGATGCCATCACAGCGGCAGTCTCAGCTCAATAGTACCGGTCCCTGGGTGACTGATAATCTGAAATCCCAGATTTTTTGCTAACTCAATCAGCACATGATTGTCGCTGAGTACCTCACCAACAATCACCTGCGTGCCCCGCTGACGAAAGTACGCAATGAGCTTCGTCATCAGCATCTGACCCAGACCCAGGCCTTTCAGGTCGGAGCGAATGATGATCGCAAATTCAGCATTGATATTGTCCGGATCCGCCACCGCGCGAACCACACCCAAGGTCTCATCGCTACCATCTTCACTGGGTCGGACAGCGACAAAGGCCATCTCGCGGTCATAATCAATTTGCGTCAGGCGCGCCAACTGCGAAGGCTGAAGTTCGCGCATATGAATGAACATACGAAAGCGCACATCAACAGGATCAAGTGCACTGAAAAACCGTAGGTGCGCCTCACCATCTTCCGGCCTGATCGGGCGCAAGGTCAATTCACTACCCCGCCATTGCACGATCTCTTCGAGCGCCTGCGGATAAGGATGAATCGCGAGCCGATCATGCGGATGACGCAGATGCTGTGGCTTGAGCAGCACACGCGCATCGAGTGCAATTACACCTCGAGCATCGGCCAGCAATGGGTTGATATCCAGTTCGGCTATCTCGGGCAGTTCAGCGGCCAGATGGGCAACCTGAATCAGTACTTGGTTGATTGCTTTCATATCTGCCGCAGGTCGATTCCGGTAGCCTGCAAGCAGTTTCGACACGCGGGTGCGCATGATCGTGTCGCGCGCCAGCACATCGTTCAGCGGCGGTAAGGCCAGCGCATGATCCTGCAACACCTCGACAGCAATCCCACCCTGACCAAACAAAAGCACTGGACCGAAAATAGGATCGGAGGTGATGCCAACGATAAGCTCATGCGCATCGGGCCAACGTATCATCTGCTGCACTGAAAAACCGTTCAGCTTTGCATCGGGTCGCAACAACGTGAGTCGCTGCTGCATCGCCTTTGCTGCTTCTTTGACGGCTGCGACAGATTCCAGATCCAATGCAACACCACCGACTTCAGTTTTGTGCGAAATGTCAGGGGATAAGAGCTTCACAGCGACAGGGAATCCTATCGCCTCTGCCAGCACTGCTGCCTCCTCAGGTGAATGCGCAACACGTGTTTCTGCAATCGGTATGTGAGAGGCTTGCATCAACGTCTTCGCTTCAGGCTCGGTCAGCATCATCCGACCTTCGGCCAGCGCGCGATCGATGACAGCGCGCGCGACTGGCAAATCCAAATCATCATAGGGCGTACCTGCGGAGGGCACTTGCATCAGCAGTCGCTGATTACGCCGGTATTCCACGACTTGCATGAATCCCTGCACAGCATCCTCGGGCGTACCGAAGTGCGGTAACCCTGCCTGCGAGAATATCTGACGCGCCTCGCCCACTGACGCACCTCCCATCCAGCAAGCAATGATGTGATGACTTGATTGCTGCATCACCGGTGCCAGCGCACGGGCAATTTCTGCGCTGGGCACAATCGCGGTTGGTGCGTGAATGAAAAGTATCGGATCCGATGGCTGGTGCTCAATCAAGATGGAAAGGGCTTGCTGATATCGGGTAACCGGTGCATCACCAATGATATCGATCGGATTACCGCGCGACCAATTGGACGGCAATACCTTGTCGAGTGCAGCCATCGTTTTTTCAGACAGTGCGGCGAGCTCTCCACCTGAGAGCATGAGTGCGTCAGTCGCCATGACGCCGAGGCCACCGCCATTGGTCAGAATGATCAACGACTCATTGGTCAGCGGCCGTGCTCTTGCCAGTGTTTCAACGGCGTCAAACAAAGCATCAGTCGTCAATACACGTAACAAGCCGGCGCGGCGAATTGCAGCGTCATACACGGCATCATGGCCCGCGAGTGCTCCGGTGTGCGAGGCAGCAGCACGCGCACCTTCGGGCACACGACCTGCCTTGAGAATCACAACGGGCTTATTCCGCCCTGCTGCACGTGCAGCCGACATGAATTTGCGTGCGTTACGAATATCTTCCACGTAAAGAAGAATGGATTGTGTCTGCGGATCGGTCGCCAGGAAATCAAGCACATCACCAACATCGACATCGCTTGCGTCACCAAGTGAAATAAAACGCGAAAATCCGATACCGCGCTCTCTGGCCCAATCAAGCACTGCAGTAACCAGTGCACCCGACTGTGAGACAAACGCCACTTTGCCCGGCAATGCATCGGTGGACGCAAAACTCGCGTTGAGTTGCAAAGCGGGCACCAGCAGACCAACACAATTCGGCCCAAGAATACGAAAAACATCAGGCTTTGCTGCATCGAGCATCGCCTGACGATAGGTGCGGCCATCACCATAGTCATCACCCATGCCAGCAGTTAAGACTACAGCCGCGCGCGTTCCTCGCTGCGCCAACTGGGTAATCAATCCGGGGACGGTGGCAGGTGGCGTTGCGATCACGGCGAGTTCGGGAGTGATTGGCAGGCTCGCCACATCCGGGTACACCGGCCAGTTCTGCAGGCGCGTGAGGCGAGGATTCACCGCCATCAACTTGGGGTCACCTTGTGCCGCATACCCTCGCGACAGATTGGTCCAGACAGTGGCACCCACGCTGTGTGGCCGGTCACTGGCTCCGATCAAGACGACTGATTTGGGAGAAAAAAGATAGTCCAAGTTACGCAGGCTCATGGGGTGATGATAGTGATATTGATGAAATTCGAGGGGCTGATTAATTGACTTGAATCAAAGATTTAGAAGTCGCAGCAGCGATCACGCTATCTGGTACTGGACGCTGTTGGTGATAACTCTTAGAGTTGAAACAAGCTATTCGATCTCGGTAAAACGCAAAGGTCTGATCTGTGTTGATCATGCAAGGCTTGGGTGATCGCATACACAATGAAAGACGCTGGATCCCGGCCTGCGCCGGGATGACTTTTTAAGCGCTGATGGACTCAAATAAGCGCTGACGGACTCAAATTCGTCATCCCGGCGCAGGGTGTAGCGGGGGTTTCAGACCGCATGCGGTCTACCCGCGAAACAGTCCTGGCGTACTCGCCATGGCGCGCCCTGCAAGGGGGGATCCAGCGTCTTTGATTTACCGAAGTAGATTAAAAAGTGAGCCACGATGAACTTCAAAACGCTGCTCGTCCACGTTGATACATCCAGACAATCCGCCACGCGCATTGATCTGGCTGCACAGATAGCGATCACACACGACGCTCACCTGATCGGCACTGCCATGACGGGAATTTCCCGCGTCGTCTTTCAAGATAATCCGATACGCCCACCCGACCCGGTGCTATTGCATCACGTAGATGCATTGCGCGACCATGCACGGCGAGCACTGCAACAGTTTGAAGACAGGGCACATCTGGCAGGTGTCACCTCAGTGGAATCACGACTGGTTGATGACGATCCTGCCGCCGGCATGGGCATTCAAACGCGCTATGCCGATCTGGCTGTGATTGGGCAGTTCGATCCAGATGATCCT
>CANKWG010000206.1 GCA_947487325.1 Oxalobacteraceae bacterium
GCGGGTCGCCAGCTTATCGAGCACACCATTGACGTATTTGTGACCGTCAATACCACCGAAGGATTTGGTCAGCTCAACGGCTTCGTTGATCACTACCTTGTAGGGAATTTCAATATGGTGCTTGAGTTCGAAGGCACCAATCAATAATGCCGCATGCTCGATCGGCGACAACTGATCGATGGCACGATCAATCAGAGGCACGATTTCAGTACGCAGGTTGTCCACGTCACGAATGGTCCCGTGCAGCAAAAGATCGAAGTGTTCTGCATCGGCCTTGTCAAAACCATGCGCATTGCGTATGTGGGCGTCAATGGCACCCGCATCTTCCTGATTCATCAGCCACTGATACAAGCCCTGCAGCGCGAATTCGCGCGCGCGATGTCGCGGTGTGCGGCTTTTGTTCGGATTGGCGTGCTGCGATTTGCTACTCATGAGGTTCAGCCTTATTCATCATCGGCTGCGTCAGCATCGTCGGCCAGTTCTTCCATGGCCACGACCATATTGGCCATTTCAACAGCAACCCGCGCGGCATCAGCGCCCTTGCCTGCCATGCGTACTTCCGCTTGTTCTTCGTTTTCGGTAGTCAGTACCGCATTGGCCACTGGCAGACCGAAATCAAGTCCCACACGTGTAATACCGGCACCGGATTCATTGGACACCAATTCAAAGTGATATGTCTCGCCGCGAACCACAGCACCCAGCGCGATCAGTGCATCGAATTGGCCGGATTGGGCCATCTTTTGCAAAGCCAGAGGAATCTCCAATGCGCCCGGCACGGTCACGAGCAATATGTCCTCATCTTCCACACCCAAGTGCTTAAGCTCAGTCAGGCAAGCCGACCTGAGACCATGACAAATGTCTTCGTTGAACCGTGCTTGAACAATGCCGATACGCAGCCCATTGCCTTCCAAATCCGGTTGGTAAGTTCCTACGGTCATGGTGCCTCCTGCTTCAGTGATCGGGACTGGCCTGGTAGCCAACGACTTCGAGATTAAATCCAGTCATCGATGGCATTTTGCGGGGGTTAGCCAGCAATTTCATTTTCCCTACCCCCAGCTCGCGCAGTATCTGCGCACCTATGCCGTAGGTACGCAAATCCATGCGCGCGGTTTTGGGCGGTGCGGGTGGATTCGGACTGCTCAGCGCGCTGAACTGAGCGAACATCTGCTCGGCAGATTCTTCGCAATTCAGCAAAACAATGACACCACGCTCGGCCGCCTGAATGGCCGCCATTGCTGATGCCATCGTCCATGAATGGGTTGTGACGCGTGTTTCCAGCAGATCCAGTATCGACACTGGTTGATGCACGCGCACCAGAGTCTCTTGGTCAGGTTCGATTGCACCATGTACCAAGGCGAGATGGGCGCCGCTGCTGGGCTTGTCGCGAAACGCAATCGCCTGAAAACTGCCATGCGGCGTGTGCATTTCGCGCTCGGCAACGCGCTCGACGATACTCTCATTCTGACTACGGTAGTGAATCAGATCAGCGATGGTGCCTATCTTGAGCTGATGCAGCTTGGCGAACTCCATCAGATCAGGCAGACGGGCCATCGTGCCGTCATCCTTGAGTATTTCGCAAATGACTGAGGCTGGCGTCAGCCCAGCCAGATCGGCGAGGTCGCAACCCGCCTCGGTGTGACCCGCGCGCATCAGCACGCCGCCTCGTTGCGCGCGTAGTGGAAATATATGACCCGGCTGCACGATGTCCGACGGTTTAGCATGGCGTGCCACTGCGACCTCTATAGTGCGCGAACGGTCCGCTGCCGAGATGCCGGTAGTGACACCCTCGGCGGCCTCAATCGACACGGTGAAGTTGGTGCCGTATGACGTGCCATTACGCGTGGTCATCATGGGCAGGTTGAGCTGATCGCAACGCTCTTCGGTGAGCGTGAGGCAAATCAGACCGCGCCCGTGCTTGGCCATGAAGTTGATAGCTTCGGGCGTAACAAACTCAGCGGCTAGGACCAGGTCGCCCTCGTTCTCGCGGTCTTCCTCATCAACGAGGATGACCATGCGGCCGGCGCGCAGCTCGGCAATGATCTCTTTTGTGCTTGAAAGTGACATGAGTGGTTCCGGAAAGGCCGGCCATTTTATAGGATTTCAGTCACCAAAAACCGTCGGACCGAGGACAAGCCTCACTGAAGCTAAAGCATGTCGTATCGAAATGTTAATGCTGCAGGCTAAGCATGCGCTCCACATAGCGGGCGATCAGATCCACCTCGAGATTGACCTGATGGCCGGCCTTCAAATGCCTGAGCGTGGTGACCTCGATGGTATGCGGAATCAGATTGATCGAAATCGTGCAACCCGCGTCGCTATCGCTGACGCTGTTGACCGTCAGCGAGACACCATTGACCACCACCGAACCTTTGTGCGCAAGGTATTTCGCCAATGAGGACGGTGCCAGGATGTCCAGCCGCCAGGATTCACCCACCGGCTCGAATAGCACCACGCTGCCCAGTCCATCAACATGGCCGGACACCAGATGCCCGCCCAGTCGTTCGGCTAATGTCAGCGCTTTTTCCAAGTTAACTTCACCCTGTCGATCAAGGCCCACGGTGCAATTTAGACTTTCACGCGAGACATCGACCACGAAACTTTCCGTCGTTTTACTCGTGACCGTCATGCAAGCGCCATTGATGGCAATCGAATCACCAATGCCCACGTCATCCAGTGCAAGACCGCCTGCGCTGATTTGCAAGCGCACGCCGGCGTCACCATCGGTGCCGAGTGATTCGATCGAATTGATGCGGCCTACTGCCGCGACGATACCGGTAAACATGGGTGTCTTTAGTCCAGATTAAAAGTTATTCAAGCGCGTGATCACACGCAGGTCATTGCCGACAGGTTCAACGCTATGAAAACGCATTGCGATACGATCGGAGAGTGTATTCAATTCAGGCAGGCGTGCGATGCCCTGTGCAGGTCCCAGCAAACAGGGGGCGAGATAGATGAGCATCTCATCAACCAAACCCGTGCGCAGCAGCGAGCCATTGAGCTTGTAGCCAGCTTCGACATGTAATTCGTTGATCTGTCGCTGGCCTAGCAGCTGCATCAACGCGTGCAGATCGACTTTGACACCCTCGGTGGGCAAAACAATCACCTCAGCGCCTGTATCGCGCAAGCGACTAGCGCGCTCGGGATGTGCATCGGTGGTAATGATCCAAGTGCCACCGCCCGCAAGTACCTGCGCGGCCGGATCCATCTCCAACTGACTGTCGACCACAATACGCTGCGGCTGACGCGGGGTGGCAACGGCACGTACATTGAGCTGAGGATTATCCTGCTGTACGGTGCCGATGCCCGTCATGATCGCGCAAGCACGCGCTCGCCAGGCATGCCCATCATCGCGAGCTGCCGAGGAGGTAATCCACTGACTCTGACCGTTCGAGAGTGCCGTGCCACCGTCGAGGCTGGCGGCGATCTTCAGCCTCACCCAGGGACGCCCGTGCTGCATGCGGTGAAAAAAGCCAATGTTCATTTCGCGCGCCTCATCCGCCAGAACACCGATATCTACCGTTATGCCCGCTGCACGCAATTGCGCGATGCCCTTGCCGGCTACCAGCGGATTGGGATCTTCAATCGCGGCGACTACACGGCCAACACCCGCAGTGATCAGCGCCTCAGTGCAGGGCGGCGTACGACCGTGATGGCTGCAGGGTTCGAGCGTGACATAGGCCGTCGCGCCGCGCACATCCACACCGCGCGAGACAGCATCGCGCAAAGCATCGACCTCGGCATGCGCTTCACCGGCACGCTGGGTGTGACCGCTGGCGATGATCTGTCCATCGCGGACGATCACGCAGCCCACGCGCGGATTGGGGCTGGTCAAGAACA
>CANKWG010000207.1 GCA_947487325.1 Oxalobacteraceae bacterium
CATTTGTTGCGCACGCACCTGACGTACAAGATTATCGATTTCCTGCTGACGCACCAGCATGCAATCCTGTTCGGAATCAGCTGCATAAAAACGCACTGCAAGACGGCTAATGAGATGGCCTTGACGCGTAACAAGGCAAGCGCCCGTCGGCAGCTTCGCGCGCTCGGCCAACGCCGTTGCTGCATCGTCGGCGACGTACACATGGTGTAACCAATCCTGCATCAACGCGCGCAGGCCGGGATCATTAATCTGCAACAGCGACAAAAGCGGCTTGAGTCCGGCAGGCGCCGCATCCGCTGTCGTGGCCGTGCCAGAGAGTGAAAACAAGGACAGCTTCGCCGGCGGTGCGTCGCTGAAGAAAGCTTTGGCCCAATCCAGATTCGATACCTCGAGCGCACCAGTGCGCTCGCGCAGCACCGACTCCAGCGCATTTTCCCAACCAGATTCGATGGACAGCTTTTGCCATAAGCGAGGCAATTTACCCAGTTCGTGTTTCTCAAGCCAAGGCGCTACCTTGCCCTCGGTTTGTACATTTTCCTGCAGCTGTCTGAGTGTATTGAGTCGCGCTTCGAGTTGCGCATGACTGGAGTTTTCAGTATTGACCGCTTCCTGCGCGTCACGGCGTTCCTGCTCAAGTTGCGGCTGCCGCTCGCGTGCAGTTTTCAGCGCTTCGCGCGCCGTGTTCAATTCCGCGTCCTTCTCGTCGGACTGAGCTTTAAGTGCCGACAACTGCGCCGTATCCGGCGGTGCGAGCATGTTTTTTTCTTGCATCAGTCGCTCGCGACGCTGCGCGAGACTGCCAAGAATATTGGATGCATTACGCTGATGGGCAGATTCGAGCTCAATACGCTGCTGCACCTGCATGATGCGCGAACGTGATTCAGTGCTCGCCAGCTGCGCAGCACGCCAGCTCTCTTCAATAGCTGGCAAGGCTTCCTGCTTTGCCTGCACTGCTTGCTGGGCTATCGCCACGCGCTCAGCATGCATCTCCAAGTCGGTGTCGGCCTGCGCCAGCTCATCCTGAAATTGCGAACTTTGACGCTGCCATTGATCGCGTTGCGCCGAAAGCGAATTGAGTTGGGTCTGCAGGCGCGAGCGCGACTCGATCACGAACTTGATCTGCGCTTCCAAACTACCGATCTCGGAGTTGGTCTGATACAGCGCCCCCTGAGCCTGATGCATCCGGTCACCCGCCGCGTAGTGGGCCTGACGCATGTGTTCCAGCTCGGTCTCGATATGACGCAGCCGAGATGTCTGCTCTTCGAGACTAGTTTGTGCCTTGTCGATCTCGCGTGCGAATTTTTCTTGCTCAGCTTTGGCTTCGTTCTTGCGCAGGAGCCATAGCAGTTTTTGTTTTTCTACCTGATCCGACTGCAGCTCATGGAATTTCGTTGCCACTTCGGCCTGTGATTGCAGTTTTTCGAGATTGGCATTGAGTTCGCGAAGAATATCTTCGACGCGCTGCAAATTCTCACGTGTGTCCTGCAAGCGGTTTTCGGTTTCGCGGCGACGTTCCTTGTACTTGGATACGCCGGCGGCTTCTTCCAGAAAAATACGCAGATCTTCGGGACGAGCTTCGATGATGCGCGAGATCATGCCCTGCCCGATGATCGCGTAGGCGCGCGGACCCAGTCCGGTGCCGAGGAAAATATCCTGCACATCACGGCGGCGTACCGCTTGGTTGTTAATGTAATAAGTCGATGTGCCGTCTCGGGTCAGGGTGCGCTTGACTGAGATTTCAGCAAAGCTGCTCCACTGGCCAGCGGCCTTGCCCAGACTGTTGTCAAACAAAAGCTCTACCGAGGCGCGGCCCGCTGGCTTGCGGCTGGTAGTGCCGTTGAAGATCACGTCCTGCATAGATTCGCCGCGCAATTCCGAGGCCTTGGACTCGCCCAACACCCAGCGCACCGCATCAATGATGTTGGATTTGCCACAGCCGTTAGGGCCCACAACGCCGACCAGCTGGCCGGGTACCTGAAAATTGGTGGGGTCGACGAAGGATTTAAATCCTGAAAGTTTTAATGAAGTTAACCGCACGTTATGAATTTTTCAGTCGGTAAAAACGATAAACCGGACGAGCTGCCGTCCGGCGGTTTCAAAGAATCGCGCAATCATATCATCCGGGCGGCTACCAACCGGCTGGATTGAGGAGCAAACCGGATAGCAATTACGGTGACAGGTGCGCACGGGTATAATCCGCCGGCACAGAAAACAGCCTATCAACGGCCCTCAAACGCGTTAAAACCTGCCGATACCCGTGAATCCGCTACTCGAAAAATTGCAGGCTTATCCTTTTGAAAAACTTCGGCGCCTGTTTGCCGATGTGACCCCTGAGCGGAGCTACCGGCCTATCAGTTTGGGCATCGGTGAACCCAAGCACCCGACCCCACCGTTTATCCAGAAGGCGCTGGCTGACAACCTGAGCGGCTTGGCCAGTTACCCGACCACGGCCGGCAGCGACGCTTTGCGCGCCACGATTTGCGGCTGGCTGGAGCAGCGCTACCGGCTGCCACGACTGGATCCGGGCTGTGAAGTCTTGCCGGTCAATGGTTCGCGTGAGGCTTTGTTTGCAATTGCACAGGCCGTCATCGATCCGTATGCCAAAGCCGTCGTCGTCTGCCCTAATCCGTTTTACCAAATCTACGAAGGCGCAGCGCTCTTGGCGGGAGCTGAGCCTTATTTTGTCAACTCAGACCCCGCGCGTAATTTCGCACCCGATTTTTCCACGGTACCCGCCGACATCTGGCCACGCGTACAGTTGCTGTTCATCTGCACGCCGGGCAACCCTACGGGCGCGGTGCTGACGCTGGATGACTGGAAAGAACTGTTCGCACTCTCTGACAAACACGGCTTCGTGATTGCGGCAGATGAGTGCTATTCCGAAATTTATTTTGGCAGCCAAAGACCATTGGGTGCGCTGGAAGCTGCGCACAAACTGGGGCGCAAATACGACCGCCTGCTCGCTTTCTCTAGTCTGTCAAAGCGCTCGAATGTACCCGGCATGCGTTCGGGTTTCGTCGCGGGTGATGCGGGCATTTTGCAAAAATTTCTGCTCTATCGGACTTACCACGGCAGCGCCATGAGCCCATCGATTCAGTCTGCATCAATCGCTGCATGGAAAGACGAAACGCACGTCGAAGAAAACCGCGCGAAGTACCTCGCCAAGTTTAATCAGATCACACCGATGCTCGCCGACGTATTGGATGTCGCGCTGCCCGATGCCGGCTTTTACCTCTGGGCCAAGGTCGATAAGCTCGCCGCCATCACCGATACCGAATTCGCGAAGCGCCTGTACGCCGAATATAATGTGACGGTTCTGCCGGGCAGCTATGTCGCCCGTGAGGCGCACGGCATCAATCCCGGTACCAACCGGATTCGTATGGCACTGGTTGCTGAAGCTGACGAGTGCCTCGAAGCAGCGCAGCGCATCGTTGAATTCACACGTAAACTCGCGGCAACCTGATTTTTTTCTCTGCCTCCATCGCAATATTTTTCTCTCTATTTATTTCTGTTTAAAGAAACCACAAAATGAGCCAACAACTACAAAGCCTGATCGACAACGCCTGGGAAGAACGCACGAATTTTTCGCCCAAATCTGCTCCCGCTGATGTACGCGAAGCGGTTGCATCGGTACTCGAACAACTCAACCAAGGCACACTGCGCGTCGCGCAAAAAGACAGCGGTCAGTGGGTAGTGAATCAATGGGTCAAGAAAGCGGTTCTGCTCTCTTTCCGTCTGGAAGACAACGTGGCCATCCCCGGCGGTGGCATGCCGTCCTATGACAAGGTACCCACCAACTTTGCCAACTACA
>CANKWG010000208.1 GCA_947487325.1 Oxalobacteraceae bacterium
CAGGTCATCGTGACCTTCAAACAAGATGCCAAACAAATCGAAGGCTTCACGCTCGTACCAATTAGCAGAGTTCCATAAATCACTCACCGAGGGAACGACAGGCAAATCATCGTCGGGGGCAAAAGTACGCACACGAAGGCGCCAATTGTGAGTGATGGACATCAGGTGCGATACAACAGCGAACCTCGCACCATCCCACGCACCATCGCCATAGGATTCGTAATCGACACCACACAGATCGAGCAATTGCTCAAAACGCAGGGAGGCATGATCACGCAGGCTTTGCATCACCGACAAATATTCGGCCGCAGCTACAACGACTGTGATTTCGCCGAGCGCGACTGATACCGAGCGGATGCGATCACCCAAGACTTCTTGAAGCGCCGATTCCAGTGTTACAAGTTTGGTTGTCATGATCCTGGCTTATCGTTTCAGCGTGCGATGGTATTGGTTCGCCGAATTTTATTTTGCAATTGCATGATTCCGTACAACAGTGCCTCTGCGGTTGGCGGACAACCAGGCACATAAATATCGACGGGCACAATGCGATCACAACCGCGGACAACTGAATAAGAGTAGTGATAGTAACCACCGCCATTTGCGCAAGAGCCCATGGAAATCACCCATCGTGGCTCGGCCATCTGGTCGTATACCTTGCGCAACGCGGGCGCCATTTTGTTGCAAAGCGTACCGGCGACGATCATCACATCCGATTGTCGTGGCGATGGACGAAACACAACGCCAAACCGGTCGAGGTCATAGCGCGAAGCGCCCGCATGCATCATTTCGACGGCGCAGCAGGCCAGCCCGAAGGTCATCGGCCACAATGAGCCGGTGCGCGTCCAGTTGATCAGTTTATCGGCCGTCGTGGTGACAAAGCCTTCGTTCATGATTCCGTCAATCGCCATCGCTTATTCCCAATCCAGAGCGCCTTTTTTCCATTCGAAAATCAGGCCAACGATCAACACACCCAGAAAAATCATCATCGCCCAGAAACCAAGCAGCCCGATGTCACTCATGGCAACCGCCCAGGGCACAAGGAATGCAACTTCAAGGTCGAAGAGAATGAAAAGAATCGCAACAAGGTAATAGCGCACGTCGAATTTCATGCGCGCGTCTTCAAAAGCTTCGAAGCCGCATTCGTAAGCGGACGTTTTTTCTGCATCAGGATGATGCGGTCCAAGCAGACGACCCAGTATCTGCGGTGCTACGCCGACAGCAATACCGACACCGATGAAGAGCAGTATTGGAAGGTAATTCTCGAGGTTCACGATATCCTCAGTTCAAAACGATGATTATGTTTATGGAAGCACTGGTAAAAACTACACCCGGAAACTTTTGTGGCTGTAAAACCGGCGCCAAGAATTTCTCTTCCTGACGACCGCGCTATACAGCTACGCTGGCTCGCTATGAAACGCCGATTTTTCAGCATCTCCCTGCAACAAATCAATTTTCAGCCATACAGCCAGGCCGGCCATTTCAGCAAAAAGCCAGCTCGGGGCATCCCCTGCTGGCCTGCTCGGAATCGCCGGGATTCCTGTTCCTGTTTTGACTGGTGCCGACGGCGAGACTCGAACTCGCACAGCTTTCGCCACTACCCCCTCAAGATAGCGTGTCTACCAATTTCACCACGTCGGCAAAAACCACCGCATTTTAACCCGCTTTGACCCCTGATCTCAATGCAGATTTGACAGCATTCATTAACAAGAGATTATTTAGGGATTTCGTTCGATTTATTCTGTGGTTTCGAAGCATCTGGCATACCGGGCGCAGCCGTTGCTGGTTTAGCCGGCGTTGTTACCTGATCCATCACACCCGCACCGGACGTGCTGGCCGGTCTACTGCCGATGAAGCTCAGCGCGAGCGTCGCCGCAAAAAATACGGCCGCGGCAACACCGGTAGATCTCGAGAGAAAGTTCGAAGATCCGCTGGCGCCAAACAGACTCCCGGATGCGCCCGAACCAAAGGCAGCACCCATATCGGCGCCTTTACCGTGCTGTAAAAGCACCAAGCCAATGATCATTAGTGCCGTAACGACCTGAATGACAATGATGATTGCATGTAAGTTGTTCATGTTGAAATTTTTTCCATTTTAATAATATTTTGTTTCATTTTTTAAATCTCAGCGCATTCAAGTGCGCAAAAAGCGTATTACTCAGGCCGACCTCGCAATGGCGAGGAAATCCTCCGCCTTGAGCGAGGCCCCACCTATCAGACCGCCATCAATATCGGCCATCGCCAACAGATCACGCGCGTTGTCCGGCTTCATGCTGCCACCGTAAAGCAGGCGAACACCGCTACCTGCGACAGCGTCAGCACCGACCAGCAATCCCCGCAGCTGCGCGTGAACTTGCTGAGCCATCTCTGGCGTGGCGGTTTTACCCGTGCCAATAGCCCACACGGGCTCATAGGCGACAACGATCTTTCCCAACTGCTGCCCGAGCACAGCTAATACAGCCTTGAGCTGACGGGACACGACACTGTCGGTATGACCGGCTTCACGCTCTTCGAGGGTTTCGCCAACACAGACAATGGGTGTGAGTCCACACGCCAGGGCTTGCAATGCCTTGCCGGCCACAATGGCATCGGTCTCGCCATGAAGACTACGACGCTCAGAGTGTCCAACGATCACGAACTGACAACCAAAATCACGCAACATCGCACCTGACACTTCACCGGTATAGGCACCTGACGCATGCAGCGACAGGTCCTGCCCACCCCAGGCCACTACCGAGCCAGAAAGCGCCGATTGGGCCTGCGCTAAGTACGGTGACGGCACACAGACAGCCAGATCTGCGGCAAGCCCGCCGGCGCCGGAGCGTATGCGCTCGAGCAGCACTGCGTTGGCGGCGACGCTACCATTCATTTTCCAGTTACCGGCAATGAGTGTGCGTCGCATCGTTGTCTGATTCATGAATAACCCGTGATTTTATCCTGTGGGCTGAAAACCGGTCAAACCAGCATCAGACGACCGTCAGCATGATTTTGCCCACATGCGTGCTGGTTTCCATCAGTGCATGGGCATCGGCCGCCCTTGCCAACGGGAAGGTCTGGTAAATCACGGGTTTGATCACGCCAGTTTCGAGCAGGGGCCAGACTTTCTGGTGCAGATGCTGCGCAACTTCCTGTTTGAAGGCGATCGGGCGCGGACGCAAAGTCGACCCGGTGACCGTCAGCCGTCGCCGCAAGATCTCACCGAAATTCACTTCACCTTTGACACCACCAAGCAAGGCAATGATCACCAGCCGGCCATCATCGGCCAGACAATTGATTTCCCGATTGACGTAATCACCCGCCACCATATCGAGGATCACATTCACGCCAGCACCACCGGTCGCGGATTTGATGACTTCAGCAAAATCTTCGGTGCGATAGTTAATGCCCCGCTCTGCTCCAAAACCTTCACAAGCACGGCATTTGTCATCCGTACCGGCTGTCGCGAAAACACGGTGACCCATGGCGCGCGCCATCTGGATTGCCGTCACACCGATACCGGAGCTACCACCCTGCACCAGCAACGTTTCGTCACCAGAGAGCTTAGCTCGCATAAACAAATTGCTGTACACCGTGAAAAATGTTTCAGGCAGCGATGCAGCCTCCAACAAGGACAGACCATTGGGTACGGGCAGGCACTGCGCGACAGGCGCTGCACAGTACTCGGCATAACCACCGCCCTGCACCAGCGCGCAAACCATATCGCCTTTTTTCAGTGTGCTGCCGGCGAGATCTCCATCAATAATTTCGCCCGCTACTTCAAGGCCTGGAATATCAGAGGCGCCCGGCGGTACGGGATAGTTGCCAGTACGCTG
>CANKWG010000209.1 GCA_947487325.1 Oxalobacteraceae bacterium
AGAAACGGTTCTATGCCCATATCGAGCAAGCGCGTCACCGCGGCAGCCGCATCATTGGTGTGCAGTGTCGCGAGTACCAAATGCCCGGTGAGCGATGCCTGCACTGCAATCTGCGCAGTTTCCAAATCACGTATCTCGCCGATCATGATGACATCCGGATCCTGACGAAGAATTGCGCGCAATGCTTTTGCAAAACTCATGTCGATGCGTGCATTGACCTGCGTCTGTCCGACGCCCGCCAATTCATATTCGATAGGATCTTCCACCGTTAATATGTTGGTGGTGACTGCATTGAGACGCGTGAGTGCCGCGTACAGCGTTGTGGTCTTGCCTGACCCGGTCGGTCCGGTCACGAGCACGATGCCATGCGGTTGGCTGATTAGATGATTGAACTGTGCCTGCGTGTTTGGGCTCATACCCAACTGTTGTAGATCCAGACGGCCGCCTTCCTTATCCAGCAATCGCAAGACTGCGCGTTCTCCATGCCCGGTAGGTAAGGTGGAGACGCGCACATCTACCGGCTTGCCGCCGACGCGCAGGGTAATGCGACCGTCCTGTGGCAAACGCTTTTCTGCAATGTCGAGTTGCGACATGATTTTCACGCGCGAGATAAGCGCAGCGTGAATTGCTTTTTTGGGTCGTACGACGTCGCGCAGTCGACCATCGATACGAAAGCGAACAATGGAGATTTGCTCGAAGGGCTCGATATGAATGTCCGACGCGCCTTCACGCAGCGCTTGGGTTAGCAGCGCATTGATCATCCGAATCACGGGCGCATCGTCCGCAGATTCCAGCAAATCTTCAATCGCCGGTATCTCCTGCATTAATCGCGCAAGATCCAGATCCGATTCAAATTCATCAACCACTTGCGCAGCATCGCCACCCGATCCTGCATAGGCATGTGCGATCGCCGTGTCCAGTTGCTCACGCGACAAGGCATTCAAACGTACACGACCAAAGCGCCGGCCGACCTCGGCCACTGCAGCAGGCGCGGTTGCATCCGATAGCCAGATATCCACTGCACCATCCGCCGCCTGGGCAAGCAAGCCAAAATCACGCGCAAAACTAAAGGGCAATAAACGTGGGTCATGCATGACAGTCATATTTTTCTCTCGCCTTTTCTTTTAACGCAAATCAATCACTGGCGGTTCGACAGGAAAAGTCTCGGAAGGTGCCCTTGATGACGGATTAGCAGACGGTGGTGATGTTGGGTCATCACGCCGACGTAAAAACGAGCCGCCCACCGGCTTGCCATCCTTGAGCGCCGGCAGCGAAGGCGTATCTATGGGTGGCAACAAGGCATTCGGCTCAGGTTTGATTTCGGATTGTGTGCCGCGAATGTAGTCATAACGATCACTAGCCACGGCCACGGCATGGGCATCGGTTCGAATAACTGTGGGACGAAGAAACACCATGAGATTGGTTTTGCCACGACGGCGCGACTGATAACGAAACAGATAACCAATGATGGGTATGCTGCCAAGGCCGGGGACTTTTTCGACACTGTCGTTGACGGTATCTTCAATCAACCCACCCAGCACAATGATCTGTCCGTCATCGACCAGCACATTGGTATCAATCGAGCGCTTGCTGGTAATCAGCCCCGAAGTCGTCGATTGCTGAATATTCGAAGTTTCCTGATAAATCGCCATCTTTACCGTACCACCCTCCGAAATCTGGGGTCGCACGCGCAGCGATAAACCAATGTCACGCCGCTCAATGGTCTGGAAGGGATTGACGCCGGCAGTACCACCCGAGGCCGGTGTTGTGAACTGACCGGTGATGAAGGGCACGTTCTGGCCGACGATGATGCGAGCCTCTTCGTTGTCGAGTGTGATCAGATTGGGCATGGACAGAATATTGGCTTTGACATCACGCTCCAGCGCACGCGCGAGCAATCCCAGCCCCAGGGTTCCATTATGTTGTCTGAACAAACCCATGGTCAGTCCGTTCCCCGGTGGCAGTGCGGTCTTGTTGGATCCAAGTACCGAAGCTGCCTGGGTCACCAGATTATTGCCTTCGCTAGAAAACCCGGTGAGGACACCAACACGATAGGGACTGCTACTGTCGCCAGAGAGCGCAGCCCATTGCACACCCAGTTCTGCGGCTTTGTCGGCGCTGACTTCGACAATCAGCGACTCGACATACACTTGCGCGCGACGTGCATCGAGCTGATCAATGATGTTGCGCAGATTGCGGTACACGCGCTCGTTGGCGGTGATGATCAGGGTGTTAGTCGTGGGATCCGCCTGAATAAATCCTCCTGAACCACCCGTGGGCAATAAGCCCTGTTGCGTTCCAGATGATGAGGGTGGTGCCTGCAAACCCGCTGCCTGTTGCGCGGTCGTTGCTTGTGCTGGCACAGAAGTCTGCATCTGGGTCAGCGGCATCATGCCCGGTGCGCTTGTACCAGATTCACCTGCGACTACGGCGCGCAGCACTTGTGCCAGACGCGTCGCTTCAGCATTGCGCAGATAAACTACATGCACATTGCCGGGCGAAGCAGTCGGCTGGTCGAGTTTGGCAATCAGGGTACGTGCCAGATGCCCACGCGCGGTCGTCGTTGCGCGGATGATGATGGAATTAGTGCGCGTCTCCGCGAGCAGCATCACCCTTCCCGGATCAACCGTACCGGGTGCAGTACCGGAATCCAGCAGGCGATTGACCGTAGTGGCCATATCAATCGCAAGCGCATGTTCAAGCCGAATAACTTCCAGCTCACCAATGGCGGGTGTATCCAGTGACGCAATGATGCGCGACAGGCGTTTCAGATTATCGGCGTAGTCGGTGATGATCAGCGTATTGTTGGTGGGGTCGGCGCTAATGGTGTTATTGGCGGATATCAACGGACGCAGTATCGTCACCAGCCCGGTGGCAGATTCATGATTCAAACGAAAGATCTGCGTTGCAATCTGATCGCCCCGCAACTTCCCCGTCTGCACAGGTACAGCTTGAAGCTTTGCATCCGCCTCGGGCAGCACTTTCACATAATCGGGTGTGCGCACCACTGCATAACCCTGCAGGCGCAGCACGGAGCTCAACATGTCAAAGGCCTGTTTCTTGTTTACCGGCTTTTCAGAAACGAGATTGATGGTGCCTTTAACGCGCGGATCAATGATGAAGGTATTGCCCGTGTAATGGCCGATAGCGCGCACCACCGATTCAATATCAGCGCCAACGAAATTCAGCGTCGCCTGATTCGTGGATGGATCCTGCGCTCTGGCCAATGGCGCGACGAAATAAATACAGAAAATAAAAAAAGCACACAACAATCTTACTCGGTGGTGATACAAGCCCGCTGTCATAGTGCTGGATGTCATGTTAGTCATTTGAATTCGAGCGCGATGATGTTACGGTTCCCTTGCTGACGTCGCTGCCCAAGCAAATTGAGCAGAATCGCCAGTCGCTGTTCCTGTCCTTCCTGCGCCCATGCCTCTCCTGAAAACTGCAAGCGGCCATTGGCCAGCACACCGCTGCCATGAAGTTGCAAGGGTCCGGATAAGGTTTTCAGTGTGAGTTGCGCGAGTGCGCCGCGCCAGTCAAGTTGCAGCTGATAAGCACCTAATGGCTTGACCGGCGACAAGGCCGATGCAATCTCTGTCATGTCGAGCTGCATGCGTCCATCGATCGTGATGCCACCCGGCATGCTTGACAGCGTCAGTGTCTGCCATGACAGGCGCATGCGGCCTGATGGTTTAAGCGTATTAAGTGGTGCGCCCAATGCAGACAAACGTTCAGCTGGTAATAGCAAGGCCGAGGGCGTCAATGTCCATTGATGCCAGTCGCCTTGCAAGTTGACA
>CANKWG010000210.1 GCA_947487325.1 Oxalobacteraceae bacterium
GCCAGTGCTGGAAGAATGCAGCGCCATCCATAAGCGCGTCTTGCGCGGTCGCGTGTTCGTCGCGCTGCACATGCACGCAGGCGATGGCAATGTGCATACCAATATTCCAGTGAACTCCGACGACTATGACATGCTGCAAACCGCGCATGCCGCGGTCGTCGAGATCATGGCGCTGGCCAGATCATTGAATGGCGTCATCTCCGGTGAGCATGGTATTGGCATCACTAAGCTCGAATTTTTGACTGAGGCCGAGATCGGCGAATTCCGCGATTACAAACAACGTATCGATCCCGAAGGGCGCTTCAACAAAGGCAAACTGTTGAACTCGCCTGAGCTGCATGCCGATCTGCGTAACGCCTACACGCCGTCCTTTGGCCTGATGGGACATGAATCGCTGATCATGCAGCAAAGCGACATCGGCGCGATTGCCAATAGCGTCAAAGACTGTCTGCGTTGCGGCAAATGCAAACCCGTCTGTGCCACGCATGTGCCGCGCGCGAATCTTCTTTATTCGCCGCGCAACAAAATTCTCGCGACTTCTTTGCTGGTCGAAGCCTTTTTGTACGAAGAGCAGACTCGGCGCGGGATATCCATACGTCACTGGGAAGAATTCGAAGACGTTGCCGATCACTGCACCGTGTGCCACAAATGCCTGACGCCTTGCCCGGTCGATATTGATTTTGGCGATGTGTCCATGAACATGCGCAATCTGCTGCGCAAGATGGATAAAAAATCCTTCAATCCCGGTACCGCAGCGTCGATGTTTTTCCTGAATGCGAAAGACCCGGCCACCATCAATGCCACCCGTCAGATCATGATCGGCTGGGGTTATAAAGCCCAGCGTATCGGACATGACCTGCTGAAAAAGTTCGCGAAAAAGCAAACCAAGGCACCACCGTCCACGCATGGCAAGCCACCCGTGCGCGAGCAGGTGATTCATTTCATAAACAAGAAAATGCCCGGCAATCTGCCCAAGAAAGCCGCGCGCGCCTTGCTGGATATCGAGGACGATAAATTCGTTCCCATCATTCGTGATCCGCAAGTGACCCATGCCGATACTGAAGCCGTGTTTTATTTTCCTGGCTGTGGTTCCGAGCGATTGTTCTCACAAGTAGGCCTCGCAACTCAGGCCATGCTCTGGCATGTCTGTGTGCAAACCGTTTTGCCGCCCGGTTATCTGTGCTGCGGTTATCCGCAGCGCGGTTCCGGTGATTTTGACAAAGCCGAAAAAATCATCACCGACAATCGCGTGCTATTCCACCGTGTTGCCAATACGCTGAACTATCTCGACATCAAAACCGTGGTCGTCTCATGCGGCACTTGCTACGACCAGTTACAGGGCTATGAATTCGACAAAATTTTCCCTGGCTGCCGCATCGTCGATATCCACGAATATTTGCTCGAAAAAGGTGTCAAGCTCGAAGGCGTCACCGGTACCCGCTACATGTATCATGACCCCTGTCACAGCCCGATGAAGCAGCAGGATCCGCTCAAAACAGTGAACAGCTTGATTATGACCATTGATGCGCAGAAGATTGAAAAGAACGATCGCTGCTGCGGCGAATCCGGCACGCTCGCCGTATCGCGGCCGGATGTCTCGACGCAGATTCGCTTCCGCAAGGAAGCCGAAATGACCAAAGGCGCAGACAAGCTACGCGCTGATGGTTTCGAGGGCGATATAAAAATCCTGACTTCCTGCCCGTCTTGCCTGCAGGGTCTGTCGCGTTTCGATGATGATTCAGGCACGGATGCTGATTACATCGTCGTCGAAATGGCAAGGCATCTGTTGGGACCCAACTGGATGCCCGACTATGTTGCCCGCGCTAACAACGGCGGCATCGAACGCGTGCTGGTGTAGTCATGAGCGTACGAGTATCAGGCTGCGAATTGTGCGAATCCCCGGGCGGCGAGGTACTGCATCAGGGGTCGCAGTTTCGTGTCGTGCTGGTGGGTGATGAAAACTATCCGGGGTTTTGTCGCGTCATCTGGCGCGATCATGTAAAGGAAGTTACTGATCTCAGCGAACTCGATCGCATGCTGCTGATGGATGTGCTTTGGCAGGTGGAGCACGTCGTGCGCGAGGTGATGCAGCCCGAGAAAATCAATCTCGCCAGCTTCGGCAATATGGTGCCGCATCTGCACTGGCACGTGATACCGCGCTATACCGATGACGCACACTTTCCTGCGCCCGTCTGGGCTGAATCCAAGCGCGAGCCTTCAGCCGCCTCACTAGAGATGCGTCACGAACGTCTGCCGGCGCTGCGGGCCAAGATGCAGGAAAGATTGTCTACCTACCTGTAGTCTGCAAAGGCGTTTTTACAGCCCGCAGGTTCGCTGTCTGCAGTCTTGCGAGGCACACGGCATAATCACAACAACTCGCTGTAGCCGCACGGGCGCTTGATTAGCGCCCCACCGCGATTGATTCATCCCGACAGATCAGTGCTCGCATCGCATCATGAATGGATTCTCTATGTCAGACACGCCCGTACCGACCGCCATTGCGCTCCGCACCACCTCACGCGTTCTCGAGCTGAGCTATGGCGATACCAACTATCAACTCCCTTTCGAATTCCTGCGGGTCTATTCACCCTCGGCGGAGGTGCGCGGCCATGGGCAGGGACAGGAAGTGCTCCAGACTGGCAAGCGCAATGTTGAGATCACTGCGATTGAGCCCGTGGGTCACTATGCGATACGCATCGTGTTTTCGGACGGACATGACAGCGGTATTTATTCGTGGGACTTGCTGCGTTCGTTTTGTCAGAATCAGCCGCGGCTGTGGGATGAGTATCTGGACAAATTACAGACCGCCGGCCATCCCGGGGAGAGTGGGCGGGATGTGCCGATGATTAAGTCAAGTGGGGGCGGTTGCGCAGTTTGAGTATCCGTTATTTGATCTAAGTGGCTTCCTGTTTTTCATTCTCAAAATTATGTAATGAAAAATGAACGATGCTTGATTTCGCCCTGCGCCGGGATCCAGCGTCTACCTTAGTACAGTGTAATGAATGATCTGATGTCGGTGGGTCTGCGCCGGGTCTGAAAAGCCTTTATTGGTGCGCGCCTAGATGGGACTAGTTTTTAGCTTGATCCATTCGTATTTTTGTTCATTTATTTAGATTCATGAAATATTCCATACGTCGATTAAATTCATTGGTATAAAAATCGTGGCTATGTGCCTGACCATCACCCTCTATCGCCTTTTTTACACTAAAAAGAATACGTGCTTTATCGCGGTTATCGCCGATGTTGTTAGCAATATCAAAAATTTGTTTTTTTGCATTTGCATAATCACGCTGTATTAAATAATCTGGCTTTAGCTTATCGGTAAAAAATTGCTTAAATGAGTCTTTGCGAACATAGAGTTGGATTCTTCCATCCCCCAATTTTCTTGTTCTGACTTGTTTGTCTGGACCGAGATCTTTAAAATAATTTGTGACATCTTCGAGGCTAGTAGTTTTATTCAGGATTAATTTGTCAGTACTCATAAAATTTCTCCGAGCGAAGTTGAATGCGTATTCTGATCCAAGGTATCCGGATCAGTAACTGAAGTTCAACCGCCGTTCGCGCGATAAGTGCATTTAGTACAGCGCCACTACAAATCTCAGCCAATCCGGGTTGTGCAGGTCAATCAGACCCAAGCGTGCAGGCGTCGGTAGCGTCGGTAGCCTCGCAGCCGCACTTGTATAATGCGTCTTCAACTCACCGAGCCCCGCCATGACCCAAACCCATTTCGGCTACCAGCAAGTCCCTGAAGAACAAAAGGCGTACAAGGTCGCTGAGGTTTTTCATTC
>CANKWG010000211.1 GCA_947487325.1 Oxalobacteraceae bacterium
GCTGATAATTGCGATCAGGGGTATAAGTTGCGAGATAGTTCTTGCGCGCGGCCATACCCATGTCGCGCATATGATCTGGGTGTGATTCTGCATAGGCAATCGCCGATGCTAGTGCATCTGCATCATTGGGTGGCACCAGCAAACCGTTCTCACCGTGATGTATGAGTTCGCGCAAGCCGCCATGGCGCGTGGCAATCACAGGTGTGCCACAGGCGAAGGCCTCGATCGCGACCAGACCAAAACTTTCTACGCCGGTGCTTGGCATGACCAGATAAGCTGCCTCGTTGAGTTTCTGACGCAGCACAGCCGAGGACTGAAAGCCGCCATAGCGCAAACGGGGCGAGGCTTCCACCAAGGCCTGGAGTGGCCCCTTGCCAAAGACATCGATCATCTGGTCCGGTAATTTATCGAGTGCATTGATGAGTACGTCGATACCTTTTTCAGTGGACAGCCGCCCTATGAACAGGCCACCTCGGCGATGCTGCCATTGCGGCTCTTCGGGTGATTCCACGAAATTGGGTTTGATACGCAACTTATCGGCTGGCAGACCTCCACGTATAAATATTTCGCGGCATAGCTGGTTAAGGACGATGAAACGACTGATCTGTTGATGCCAGACGCCGCGCATACGCTGCAACATCAGCATCGTCGACGTCAACGCCGTTTGCGACAAAGACTGCCGGTAACAACGATGAACAATGGCTCGCCAAGGCAGCTTGCCAACACAGTCTTCGCAATGCTTGCCCTCGCGTAGCAGCATCGCCTGCGGACAAACCAGACGAAAGTTATGCAGCGTCTGCACGACAGGAATTCTGAGCTTTCGCGCGACCTCGTAAAGCGAGGGAGAAATCAGCGGAAAGGTGTTATGCGCATGAATCAAGTCGGGTGAAAACTGCTGGTGAATTTTTTGCAATTCCTGGACTGTTTGGCTAGACCAGAAAGTCGTTTTTGCTGCCTTGATTGACGTCAGGTACTGGATTTCCGTGTTGTCGCGGCTGTATACCCACACTTGATGACCGCGCTGCCGAAGCAGATTGACTTCAGCATCGACCACCGTATCCTCGCCACCTCGATACAGGTAGCGGTTATGCGCAACGAGAATTTTCATCCTAAGGCCGCAGGCTTGATCAATGAAAAATGATCCTACGCATTTAAGAGCATTCGAATGCTGAGTTGACGCAAAGGTATGAGATATCATCCGAAGCAGCTGGCGGGCGAGTTGCCAGTGGCAGAAAAATATGTATGCGGTGCTGGCTCGATATAAAACAAGTATTTAGAAGCTATCTCGCTTGGCCGCTCGAGGTGTTGGCCGCAACCCTAATCTAACTATTCATCGTTTACAGACATGAATCCACTCGATTTTTCAGGCAAGCGCGTTCTCATCACCCAGGCGACTGATTTTATGGGCCCCGTCTTGCTCGACGTTTTCCGCGAGTTGGGTGCTACCGTTTTTGCCGACGGTGGCTCGCTCGAGGCGCCCGACCGGCCGGCGGCCTTAGTCGCTGAAGTAGGTCAGATAGACATTCTGATTGCCAACCTCGGGGTGCCGGCGCCCACAACACCCGCGGCCGATGTTGGCGAGGATGAATGGCGCCATGCCTTTTCGCATATGGTTGATCCTTTGCCACGTCTGGTTCGTGCGGTGCTGCCGCAGATGCGTGCAAGGGGCAGCGGGAAAATTATTCTGATTGGCAGTGCGTCAGCGCTCCGTGGGATCAAACGAGCATCAACTTATAGCGCTGCACGCGGCGCGCAATTGGCCTACACACAAGCAGTGGGTGTGGAGCTCGCAGCGTCCGGTATACAGATTAATGCCATAGCCCAGAACTTCGTCGATAACCCAACATATTTCCCGCCTGAGGTGCAGGCCAATCCTGCTTTCCAGGACAGGCTAAAACGCGAGGTACCTCTGGGCCGCTTGGTCAGCGCCCGCGAGGACGCGATGTTCGTGGCCTATCTAGCTAGCGTGCATGCGGACTGTTTTGTTGGCCAGGTTTTTCCGGTGTGCGGGGGTTGGGTGCCGCGGTAACCGGCGATCGGGTTAACAAGCAAGAGGCTTTCAGGCATTTAACGAAAGACACTGGATCCCAGCGTTCTCTGGGATGACACCGGTAACTCTATCGTCACCACTACAACAAGCGTCATCCCGGCGTAGGCCGGGATCCGGTGTCTTTGTCTGATCTCCGGCTGAGCAGATCGTCAAAATCCCACCTTAATAGCAACGCAAATCCACCCCCCAGTGCACCGGAGCCATTCATCCATTTCGTCCGCATAATTTGTATTATGTAAAATAAGATATTAGGCAAGAACCTGCGCCTGGCGTGGCAATAAACCCGGAATCCAATAACCCAAATGACCGCGCCTCTACTGTCCTCAAGCGCGGCCATTTGCTCGGTGAAGTCCTTGCTCTGGTCTATTTAATCGACAAGGTCTTTGCAACGCTGCCGGATTTTTTGGGCAGCTTCAACGACAACACGCCGTTGTCATAGCTTGCGGCGGCGCCTTTGTCATCAATATCCTGCGGCAGACTGAAACGCCGGAATTGTTGCCCGGCATAGCGCTCCCGTCGTACCAATCTGCCCCCCAATTTTTCTTCAGTTTCGCTAGCAGTCTGGGCCTCAATGGTGACCAGATTGCCGTCAATGCCGACCTTGATGTCCTCCTTTTTCATGCCGGGCAAGTCGGCCTTGATCATAAAGTCCTGGTCAGTTTCCTCAACATCCAGCCTGATACCCGCCTCGGTCTCCTGGCCGCCAAGCGCAGGCAGCATGGTGAGATCACGCATGAGCTCATCGATGCTCCGCAAGGGATCAAGTCGGAAAGGATCAAAACGTGACATGTCGGTAAAGGGTGACGTGCGCACAAGATTGCGTGCCATGATGACTCCGTAAAAAAAGGTGCATAAAGCGGTTGAAGGGAGTGCGTTACCAGTTCACGATAGCCCTGTGTGACTCGGGCTGCTTGAGACGGCGCAAAACAAAGTGCTTACTCATTTGCGAAGACGCCCCTCTGTGATCGTCTGCTCAACCATAAGCCCGGCAATGATGGAAAGTTCGGCAGCAAGCAAATTCACGAAATCGTCTGTGGTCACCATGCCGAACAAGGTCCCCGCACGCGTGACCACGGGTAGCCGCCGGATACGCTTGCCACGCATAATCCCCAGCGCTTCCGCGACCTTGGCGTCCGCCTGAACTGTGGTCACAGGTGAGCTCATCAAGTCGGAAGCCGTGAAGAGTTTTGCTTCGATATCCAGTGCGATGGTCTCGACCAAAATGTCACGATCCGTGATGATCCCAATCGGAACCCGCGCTCCCTCGTGTTGACTGTCAACAACAATCACATCACCGACATGGTGCTTCCGCATCAGCATTGCTACTTCAGCGATTGGTGCATCAGCTTCGCAGCAAATGACGTTGAGATTGCAGTATTCACTTATCGACATAAGAACCTTTCAAGAAAGCCCGGTTGACACCAAGCTGAGATTCAACCAAGATCAAGCAGTTCCTGTGAGATCTCTTCAGTTTTTTCATATACAGTCTTTCATCAGGTGGCAGTCATGACTACAGATCCCGGACCAACATCACTGCCCTTCAGTCTTGAACGGATCCAGGATCTCTTGTCTGATCTTGAACAGGAGCTTGCATCGATACCTGCCACATCGGCACGCGTTCAGGCATTAAAAACAGAGATAGATGCACTCAAGCACACGCTGAGTAGCAACACGTCAGATATGCCCAA
>CANKWG010000212.1 GCA_947487325.1 Oxalobacteraceae bacterium
CTACGCTGAAGGTACATCACCCACCCTGTTTTCTTTGCTTGATCATTGCAAGACAGCGATGGGTTCGCGCTTGCTACGCAATTGGTTACATCATCCGAGTCGACATCAATCGGTCGCGCAACAAAGACACGAGGCTATTGAAACCCTGCTTGCCGCATCTCAGTCAGCGCATCTGGCTGAAAGCTTGTCTGGTATGCCCGATATCGAGCGCATCGCCAGCCGTATTGCTTTGCTGAGTGCAAGACCCCGCGATCTGTCTGCCTTACGAGCAGGACTGGCGCAATTGCCCTTGCTACAGTCGACTTTAGGCATTAAGGGTCCCTTGCAGGCATCAGCGCTGTTGGCGCATACAAGCGAAGGCCTCAGTACGCCGCAGGCCTGCATGGAACTACTGCAAAAATCCATTGGCGAAGATCCCGCGGCGCAGATCCGCGATGGTGGTGTGATCGCGAATGGCTACGATGCCGAACTGGACGAACTGCGAGGCCTGTCAGACAACGCTGGCCAGTTTCTGCTGGATCTGGAAACGCGCGAGCGCACCCGTACTGGTATCGCCAACTTGCGGGTCGAGTACAACAAGGTGCATGGCTTTTATATCGAGGTCACCCACGGCCAGACCGCCAAAGTACCCGATGACTATCGCCGTCGCCAGACACTTAAAAATGCCGAGCGCTACATCACGCCCGAACTCAAAGCCTTCGAAGACAAAGCACTCTCGGCACAAGACCGTGCACTTGCGCGCGAAAAATTTTTATACGAGCAGTTACTTCAATCGCTGACGTCTTTCATTCCTGAGCTGCAGCGTGTTGCCGAAGCCGCAGCACAACTGGATGTGTTGGTCGCGCTTGCCGTGCACGCAGAACGTCACCATTGGTGCAAACCGCAGCTGCACACCTCACCCGGATTACATATTGTCCAAGGCCGGCATCCCGTGGTGGAGAATGTGATCGAGCGCTTCATGCCCAATGACTGCGAGCTCTCGCCAGAGCGCCGGCTATTGCTGATCACGGGTCCTAACATGGGTGGTAAATCCACCTACATGCGTCAGCTCGCGCTGATTACCCTGCTGGCTTATGCAGGCAGCTACGTGCCCGCATCACAAGCGACACTGGGGCCTGTCGATCGTATCTTCACGCGCATCGGCGCCGCCGACGATCTAGCAGCGGGTTACTCCACCTTCATGCTGGAGATGGTGGAGTCCGCTGCGATCCTTCATGGCGCCACTGAGCACTCGCTGGTGCTGATGGACGAAGTTGGTCGTGGTACCTCTACCTTCGATGGCTTGGCGCTGGCCTGGGCGATTGCCAGCGCGCTATTGCAAACTAATCGCAGCCTCACCCTCTTTGCCACGCATTATTTTGAACTGACGCAACTGCCACAGACACACGCTGGCTGTGCAAATGTGCACTTATCTGCCGTCGAACACAAAGATACGATTGTGTTTCTTCATACGGTAGAACAGGGTCCCGCATCGCAGAGCTATGGCTTGCAGGTCGCTCAACTCGCTGGGGTACCGCAGAACGTGATTCGCGCAGCACGCAAGCATCTCGCAGCGCTGGAAGCGCACGCCGCACAGTCGGACACGCAATTTGATTTATTTGTCAGCGCAGCGACTGAAGAACCAGTGGCCGATCCTACGACTGAGGCTGCCTCACCGCTGAAAGAAGCACTGCTGGGTATTGATCCCGACAGCCTGACACCTCGCGAAGCATTGGAAGAGCTCTATCGTCTGCGCCAACTGGCCGAGGATTCTTCATCCCGATCCTGAGATATCTCGTGCTGTTTGGGCCGACCGGCTGGCCTATGTCGCTCTGCCGACCGGCGTCAGCAGACCGACCGCCGATCTCAACGCAACCCAACTCTTCGCATCGACCAATGAAGTACCCTAGGCAGACTGCTTATTGCAACTGAATCGAGCGGAACTGGTCGCCGTCATCATCGTCGTCGTGATGGTGATGACCATGCGGCCCGTGCACATGTCCATGGGCGATTTCTTCAGGACTCGCTTCCCGCACTTCAACCACGTTCAGCGAGAAACGCAGGGCCATACCAGCCAAAGGATGATTGCCATCCAACACCACCTTGCCATCAGCGATATCAGTCACGGTGAAGACTCTTGCCTCGCTCGCCTCGCCTACTTCCGGTGCGCCTTCGAACTGCATGCCAATTTCCAGCGGATCCGGCAAGGCTTCACGCGGCTCGATTTTCACCAAATCAGAATCGTATTCGCCGAAAGCATCCTCCGGCTCCACCTGAATCGTGACCTGATAACCGACAGCTTTGCCTGCCAGTGCTTCCTCGATCTTAGGCAGCGTGTTGCCATAGCCACCATGCAGGTAAACCATGGGTTGCTCGCTCTGTTCGATGAGATTGTCCTGTGCATCAGAGAGCTTGTAGTGCAGAGTAACGACGGTGTCTTTGCCGATGTTCATCATGTCATCCTTTCGCTGAATCGGTGCTGGAGTATACCCGACACCCCCAGATTCCCTGCCGCTCGAGAGGACACGCTCACGTCGATATAATGACAGTATGAAAAATACCCATCTGCTTGGCGGTCTCACGCCCGACCAGTTCCTTCGCAGGCACTGGCAGAAAAAACCTCTGCTGGTTCGCAATGCTATCCCCGAGATGCGAGCGCTACTTGCACGCGAAGACCTGTTCAATCTTGCTGCACGCGAGGATGTCGAATCTCGACTGATCACGAATTTCCGCCGGCAGTGGAAAATGCAGCAGGGCCCGCTCACCAGCTTGCCCTCAATCACCCAAAAGAACTGGACGCTACTCGTGCAAGGCGTGAATCTGCATGATGATCAGGCAGATCAACTGCTGCATCAGTTCCGCTTCATTCCCGACTGCCGTCTTGATGACCTGATGATCAGCTATGCCACTGACGGCGGCGGCGTCGGCGCCCACGTGGATTCCTATGACGTTTTTCTCTTGCAGGCCCATGGACAGCGACGCTGGCGCATCAGCGCGCAGCAGGATCTGCGACTGCGCGACGATCTGCCGCTTAAAATCCTCAGGCATTTCGAACCCGAGCAGGAATTCATTCTCAATCCTGGCGATATGCTTTATCTGCCGCCGCAATACGCGCATGAGGGCGTGGCTGTAGGCGAGTGCATGACCTATTCCATCGGTTTTCGAGCGCCCGCCTGGCAAGAGCTGGGCGAGGCATTTCTCGCCTTCATGGCTGACGCCATTGAGCTTCCTGGCCTGTACAGTGATCCGGCACTCCAATCCACACGCAAACCGGGTGCCATCAGCGATCAGATGATGGATGCCGTCCATCGTTCGCTGCAAAAACTCGCCAGCACGACGGCCGACAGAGAGATTTTCCTCGGCGAGTATCTGTCCGAGCCCAAGCACTCGGTCAGCTTCGATCGACACCCCAAGCCGCTCGGCGCTCTGCAATTTGACAAAGCAGCTGCGCGCGACGGCATTCGGCTGCATCGAAAAACCCGAATGCTGCATCGCGGCATCTATATCTTTATGAATGGCGAATCCTATTCGCCCAATGCATCAGATCGCCGAATGCTGAGGAAACTGGCTGATAATCGGGCAATAGAGGCGCACCACCTTGCTGAGGCCTCAATTGACCTCCGCGAGAGCCTAT
>CANKWG010000213.1 GCA_947487325.1 Oxalobacteraceae bacterium
GTCATCAAGTTCAGCCACGTCGTCGCCAAAGACACGCCCAAAGGCAAGGCCGCTGAAAAATTCAAGGCGCTCGCCGAAGCGGCCACCAAAGGCCGAGTAAAAATCGAGCTCTATCCCAACAGCACACTTTACAAAGACAAAGAAGAACTGGAAGCGCTGCAGCTAGGCGCTGTGCAGATGCTGGCGCCTTCATTGGCCAAGTTCGGTCCTCTGGGCGTGAAGGAGTTCGAACTGTTTGATTTGCCGTTCATTTTTAATGACAAGCAGGCGCTCTACCGTGTAACGCAGGGGCCGATTGGTCAGGACATGCTGAAGAAGCTGGAAAGCAAAGGCATACGCGGTCTGGCGTATTGGGACAATGGTTTCAAGATGATGACCTCGAATCGTCCCATGCGCGTGCCCGCCGATATGAAGGGTTTGAAGTTGCGTATTCAGTCATCCAAGGTGCTGGATGAACAAATGCGCGCGCTGGGTGCGAATCCGCAAGTTATGGCTTTCTCTGAGGTGTACCAGGCGATGCAGACCGGTGTCGTGGATGGCAGTGAAAATCCACCGTCGAATATCTTTACGCAAAAAATGCATGAGGTACAAAAGCATCTGACTGTCACGAACCATGGTTATATCGGCTATGCGGTTATCGTGAATAAAAAATTCTGGGATAAATTACCCGCCGATATACGTACCGAGCTTGAACTAGCGATGAAAGAGGCAACCGAGTATGCAAATAATATCGCTCAGCAGGAAAATGATCAGGCGCTGGAGAATATTCGCAAGTCAGGCAAGACCGTGATCTATGTGCCTACTGACGCCGAGCGCGCCGAATGGCGTAAGACGCTGGTGCCTGTTCACAATGCTATGGAAGAGCGTATTGGCAAGGAACTGATCGCTGCGGTTAACAAAGCGACGGCGGCAAAGTAAGCTTTGTCTATTTACCTGTGCCCGCCAAGCACATGGGAAAATTTTATTTTAAGTCGTATGGGTCAGCCGTGAATTAGGCTAATGCAATACGGTAAAGCAAAGACACTGGATCCCGGCCTGCGCCGGGATGACAATTTGGGAGCAAGCAGCCTCAACCACGTCATCCCGGCGAAAGCCGGGATCCAGCGTCTTTCGTAGTGTCTACGATGAGTTTGATAATGATAAACATGAAACCAGTCATCGCACTATTCCATCAAATGATCACATGCCCCCTATGAAAATCCTCGATCATCTCGAAGAGTGGCTGATCGCGACCCTGATGGGTGCCGCGACGCTGATCATTTTTGTCGCGGTGGTGCATCGCTACGCTTCGGGCTTGGCCATTCCCGGGCTGCAGGACTGGCTGCTGCGAATCAACACCAGCTGGGCGCAAGAGTTGACCATCTATCTGTTTGTCTGGATGGCGAAGTTTGGCGCCGCTTATGGTGTTCGCACCGGCATTCACGTGGGCGTGGACGTGCTGGTCAACCGACTGGATGAGCGTGGTCGTCGCGGATTCATCTTGTTTGGTCTGCTGGCAGGTGCATGTTTTACCGGCATCATTGCCAGCCTCGGTGCCGACTTCGTTTACGAACTCTCGGACACTTCAAGCACTTCCGAAGTGCTCGAGCTGCCAATTTGGATCGTGTATCTGGCGATTCCTCTGGGCTCTGCCTTGATGTGCTTTCGTTTTCTTCAGGTCGCTTGGCGTTTTGCACGGGGTGGTGAATTACCGGTGCATGACCATGCACATGTTGAGGGCCTGAGCGAAGATGCTGCGGAGGGGCGCTCATGAACTCGCTCTTCATCTTTGTTTTACTCGTTGTGCTGATGCTGACGGGCATGCCGATTTCGATCGCGCTGGGTCTGACCGTACTGAGTTTTCTGTTCACGATGACGGACGTGCCGGTGCAGGCCGTAGCACTCAAACTTTTTACCGGTATTGAAAAGTTTGAAATCATGGCCATACCGTTTTTTATCCTCGCGGGGAATTTCCTTACGCATGGTGGTGTGGCGCGACGCATGATCGAGTTCGCAACCTCCATGGTAGGGCACTGGCATGGTGGACTGGCTCTGTCCGGTGTGCTGGCGTGCGCCTTGTTTGCTGCCGTGTCGGGCTCGTCGCCAGCGACGGTGGTGGCGATTGGGTCGATACTGCTGCCGGCGATGCTGAAGCAGGGTTATCCGAAATCATTTGGCGCCGGCGTAGTCACGACATCCGGTGCGCTCGGCATTCTGATACCGCCATCGATTGTGATGGTGATGTATTCAGTGTCGACCAATACATCGGTGGGTAAGTTGTTCATGGCGGGTGTCATACCTGGTCTCATGCTCGCGTTTTTGCTGGGTCTGACGACTTGGGTACTGGCCCGCAAAAGAAATTATCCTCGTATGCCACGCGCGAGCTTCGCCGAGCGCTGGCGTGCTTTCCAGCGCAGTGTCTGGGGCTTGCTGCTGATCTTGGTGGTGATCGGCGGTATCTACAGCGGCATGTTTACCCCGACCGAGGCGGCTGCGGTATCGGCGGTGTATGCGTTTGTGATCGCGGTCTTTGTCTATAAAGATCTGAGTTTTCGGCAGGTGCCGAAAGTCTTGCTCGACTCTGCATCGATGTCGGCGATGCTGCTCTACATCATTACCAACGCCGTACTGTTCTCTTTCCTCATGACTAGCGAGGGCATTCCCCAAGCAATGGCCAGCAGCATCATGGACATGGGGCTGGGCATGGTTGGCTTCCTCTTGGTCGTGAACCTGTTGTTACTGTTGGCCGGGAATGTGATGGAGCCTTCATCCATCGTGCTGATCATGGCGCCCATACTGTTCCCGGTCGCGATAGCGCTGGGCGTAGATCCGGTTCATTTTGGCATCATCATGGTGGTTAATATGGAAATCGGTATGTGTCACCCGCCGGTGGGACTGAATTTGTATGTCGCATCGGGTATTACGAAGATGGGGATCACTGAACTGACGATCGCTGTGCTGCCCTGGTTGATGACGATGATCGGTTTCCTGTTTCTTGTGACCTATGTGCCGCAGATTTCGCTGTGGTTGCCGCGCTTAGTCTTCGGTAGTTGATCGATGAAAGCCAATTGAGAAAATGATGATGAAGGCGCTTGCCACTGATATTTTTTCTGCGATTGTGCCGGCACCGTTTGGTGCGATTGGTATACGGAGCTCCGGTGACGTGTTGCACGAACTGACGTATCTGCCGCCGCAGTACAAAGTAAAACTAGCGACTGACAAACTCTCGAAAAAAATAGCAACGCAAGTAGCTGCCTATCTGAAAAATCCTGACTACGTTTTTGATCTCGATTTACCCGAAGTAGGCACCGAACATCAGCGCAAGGTGTGGTCCGTCATCAATGCGATCCCTCGCGGCACGGTACTAACCTATGGCGAGGTCGCCCACAAAATACGTTCTGCACCGCGCGCGGTCGGGCAGGCTTGTGGTGCCAACTGGTATCCATTGATCATTCCCTGTCATCGCGTCACTGCGGCGAGTGGCATCGGTGGTTTTGCGCGGCATGATGGCGGTTTTCATCAAGGCGTCAAACGCTGGCTGCTGCGACACGAACAGGTGCCGGGCTTCTGATGAAGACAGCAGCGCCGACCGGAGAGCGTCCGGGTCAAGCGGCCG
>CANKWG010000214.1 GCA_947487325.1 Oxalobacteraceae bacterium
GCAGTGCGGCAGGCGGCCAAACCAACGGGAAAGATCCATGCAAATAAATGCCGACTTGGCACAGCGTGTCGTTATTGATCAGAGTGCGCTGAGCTGGACCCCTAGTCCTGTACCGGGCATAGAGCGACGCATGCTCGACCGCGTGGGTGATGAAATTGCCCGTGCGACCTCCATCGTTCGTTATCTGCCCGGGAGTAGATTCACTGCACACCAGCACGAACTGGGTGAAGAGATACTCGTTCTTGAAGGCCAGTTCAGCGATGAACATGGTGATTATCCGGCCGGCACCTATATCAAAAATCCTCCAGGATCTTCGCATTCGCCGTTTACCGAAATGGGTTGTGTCCTGTTGGTGAAGTTACGCCATCTTCATCCTGACGATCAACAAGGCCACATCATCGACACCAAAACCGCCACCTGGTATCCGGGTCCGCTGGGCACCAAAGACGTATTTCAATCCGCACCGACACTACGGCGGCGAAGAAATTTTCGTGGTGGAGGGTGTTTTCGAAGATGAGCACGGAAGATATCCGGCAGGCTCATGGATACGCAGCCCGCACCTGAGCGTTCATAAACCTTACAGCGTCGAGGGCTGCACGATTTTTGTGAAAACAGGTCACCTACTCACTAGCTGAGTACCTAATATAACCATACGCATCAATTTACAGAAGGTCTACCCGGATCATACGGTGTTATTTTTCTCGACCCGACAGCGAATACCCTCAGAAGGCCGCACGCTGACGCGCGAAACGGGAAAGACAGTCGATGCATTCAGCGGAACAAACGAAAAACGACGTAATACTTCACACAAAATCAATGACGCCTCCAGTTGGGCAATCGTCGCACCGGTACACGCACGTGTGCCGAGCCCGAAGGGCAAGTAGGTACCCGGCACGGGTGCACCGGCGTTCACATCAAAACGTTCGGGGATAAAACGGTCTGCTTGAGGCCAATACGCATGGTGCCGGTGGATCAGCCAGGGCGATATGACGATGAAACTGTCTGCTGGTACTTTGAGACGTCCGAATTGATCCTCATGTAGGGCGTGACGTGTTAGGAAAGCAGCAGGCGGATAGAGTCGCAATGATTCGCGAAAGACATCGCGCATAAATCCCAGTGACTTGAAGTCGTCAAATTCAAAAGGTCGGTCTCCTAGCACTGCTCGGATTTCACCACGCAGTTTTATGAGTACATGCGGCTGCTGCGACAACATGAAGAACGTCCAGCACAAGCTGCTTGCCGTCGTTTCATGACCCGCGAGGAAAAAAACCGCTAGCTGATCAATGATTTTTTCGCGACTGAAGGGCAAGCCCTCGGCATCACGCGCATCAACCACCGCCTGCGCAAAATCGACAAACACCTTGCCTTGCGAATTCAGTTCAAGTCGCTCATCCAGCATAGCCGCCAACAAGTCTCTGAGAATGCTCGCATCGCGCATCAACTCTGTGCTGGGTAAGGCAGGCTTGCGCGGATCGCTGGCAAGCACATGCTGCAACTGAAACTGGGGACTATTTTTCTGGAACGAGGAAAAGGCTTCGAACACTGCATCTGCACGTGCCGCACCTATCGGTTTTGAAAAAATAGTCCTTAGCATGATGTCGGCTGTCACATGCGTCAGCTCCGACTCCAGATCCACGACGGCATCTTTCTCCAAAAGCTGCAGTCTCTCCACAAAATCATGAACAGCTTCACGCATATCTGGAAACATGTGCGCGAGCCGCATGTGCATGAAGGCCGGCTCTAGCATCTGACGATCATGCTCCCAGAGCTCGCCCGAAGAAATCAGCACACCATCGCCCAACAGAGGAGAGAGCGCGGAGACCATCAGATCACTCTTCGGATAATTCGCTCTGTCTTCTGTGAGAATGCGACGAATAGTCTCTGGATGATTAACGATGAACACGGGACGCTTACCCACCGGCACCGTGATGATGTCTTTGGTGTAGCAGTCACGCGGCAGCGTTTGCAGCAGATCGGGCGAGCGCTGGAAAAGTATCCTGAGTCCGATGGCGAGATTGGATCGCAGAGCGGGCGCTGGCGGGCGCCAGCCTTCGGCGCGTAATAGGGCTGATGAGGCTGACGGGGCTAATGGGGCGACTGAATTCATGAGGGATTTTTCAGGTATCGCTGTCTCTTCTCGTAACATCTCGCATCATCTCGTATCATCTCGTTGCTATCCGGATTTCCTGATCAGGATGACCAAAATATACACGTCATCGCTGGCCTCCCCGGCGCTTTACCGCGATCATGGAATAATGGGGATTAACCGACGGGTGAACATTCCCGGCACTTGCGTATACCGCACCTATACAAAAAAATAATGAGCGCGTCCCTATCTCGTACTGCATTCCTGTCGCTGCTGCTGATCGCCGTGATGATGGGCGCAAATCATGTCTCCGCCCGCTTTGCTTTTAATGATGGCGTGAGCGTCACCACCGCGGTGATTTTTCGCAGTGGCGTTACAGCGCTGATCATCACCTTACTGCTGCTCAGTCAGCGTGTATCAACGCGCTTGCAGGGCAGGCAACTACTCTTCATGCCCATCGTCGGTTTGCTGGTGGCCATACAAAGCTACTGCCTGTATTCGGCGGTTGCGCAACTACCGGTAGCACTGGCACTACTTGCGTTTAATGCGTATCCCTTATGGGCCGCGTTCTGGGCACGAATAATTTACCGTCACAAAGCCGAGAAATTTGTTCTCAAAGCGATGCCGATCATTCTGTTTGGCCTGGCTTTGGCGCTGGATGCTTTCGGTGCTGCCTCCGGGTTAGGTGCCTCTGCGCACTGGCAGCAGATCGGCAACGGCGTGGCGTTTGCTACGACCGCTGCGGCCACCTTCGCACTGGCCATGGTGCTAACGCAGCATGAGCTACTGTCGATTGATGGCAAAGTCAGGACGGTCTACACACTGGGCATGGTGCTGCTGCTTACCGCAGTATTTGCATTGAGTACCGGCGATTGGTCGCTGCCAAAAACCACGACAGGTTGGTGGGGTCTGGCAGGACTCACCGTCCTCTACGGCACCGCCTTCACGCTGATGTTCAGCCTATTGCCGCGTCTAGGCGTGGTCGGTAATTCCGCGATCATGAACGTGGAACCCGTGTTCGCGCTGGCGCTGGCCTGGCTGCTACTCGATCAGTCGATTGCACCAGTGCAGATACTCGGTGCACTGATCGTGGTGACGACCGTGATTGCACTGGGACTGCGCAAGCAAGCGAGCTGATCAGGAGGCAGCGAATTCGACCAGCAAATCCTTAGCCGTCACCACACCGCCAGGTTTCACATGCGTGTGCAGAACCACGCCATCGATCTCGGCGCGAATCATGGTTTCCATTTTCATCGCTTCGATTGAAATCAGCGGATCACCCTTGCTCACCTTTTGACCGGGCTTTACAGCAAGCGTCACCACCATGCCCGGCATGGGCGCACCCACGTGCAGCGCATTACCTTCTTGTGCTTTGGGATGCGACACCGTACTCACCACACCCGCATGCTGGACGCGCACCATGCGCGGCTGACCATTGAGTTCGAAGAACAATTTAGTCTGGGCTTCTTCTTCTAAGTCGGTACGTCCTAGCAGA
>CANKWG010000215.1 GCA_947487325.1 Oxalobacteraceae bacterium
TTCATGAGGAAACCGAGTACGTCTGGATCCTTGATCCGCTCGACGGCACGACGAATTTTATTCATGGATTTCCCCAATATGCGGTCTCGATCGCGCTGCAGTATCGTGGACAGATCACGCAGGCGGTCGTCTATGACCCAACGCGCAATGAACTCTTCACTGCCAGCAAAGGTGGGGGTGCCTTCCTTAATGAAAATCGTCTTCGAGTCGCAAAACGTGACAAGCTTGCCGATGCGTTGATCGGCACCGGTTTTCCCTACAGTGACCTTTCTGGGCTCGATGAGTACATGAAAATGTTCCATCTGATGACGCAAAAGTCGGCTGGACTGCGTCGTCCCGGTGCAGCGGCACTCGACCTAGCCTATGTCGCCGCGGGCAGACTTGACGGCTTCTTCGAAAAAAATCTCAAGCCTTGGGATATTGCAGCAGGCGCCCTACTCATCACCGAAGCGGGCGGTATCGTTGCGAATTTTTCAGGTGAGTCTGACTACATCTACAAGGGCAATGTAATTGCCGGCTCGCCCAAAGTCTTCGGTCAAATGCTAAACGTGCTCTCGCCATTTGCCTAAGATCTTCGTCGACAACCTTACTCAGGCTCTCTATCAAAACATCGCTGCCGCCGTTGGCTGCACTTTGCCAACAACCGCTACGCTTGTTTTGATGCAGTGTCTTTGAAGAACGAGGAGTACTGACTCTGTCGGACCCTGTTATACTCCGCGCCACTGCGGTCATTGTTCCAGTCTCCTGACCGCCCCTCCTGTAAATCTCCCCTTGACCTGTGACTGGCGCCCTGATGCGGCGGCGGGTCGACTTATTTTCAAAAACTATGTCATTTGCTGAACTCGGCCTCGCCGAACCTATCGTGCGCGCCGTCACGGAAAACGGTTATACCCAACCCACACCGATTCAATTACAAGCGATACCCGCCGTTTTAAAAGGTGGCGATCTACTCGCTGGCGCCCAGACAGGCACCGGCAAAACTGCAGGGTTCACCCTGCCCATGCTGCAACTGCTATCTGGGAAGCCACGTCCGGCAGCGCGCACGGTACGCGCACTGGTGCTGACCCCCACGCGTGAACTCGCAGCCCAGGTCGAAGAAAGTGTGCGCACCTACGGTAAATACTTGAACCTCTCTTCTGCGGTCATTTTCGGCGGCGTCAACATCAATCCGCAAATTCAAAAACTCGCGCGCGGCCTCGATATTCTCGTCGCCACACCCGGTCGTCTGCTCGATCTCATGCAGCAAGGTGCGGTCGATCTGCGTGCAGTAGAAATTCTGGTGCTGGATGAAGCGGATCGCATGCTCGACATGGGTTTCATCCGCGATATTCGCAAAGTGCTGGCGGTCCTGCCACCCAAGCGCCAAAATCTGCTTTTCTCAGCGACCTTCTCAGATGAAATCAAAGCCTTAGCCGACGGCCTGTTGGACAACCCTGCGATGATCGAAGTCGCACGACGCAATTCAACCGTCGAAGTCATCTCGCAAAAAATTCATCCCGTCGATCGCGACAAGAAACATCAGTTACTCACGCATCTCATCAAAGAGCACAACTGGTTTCAAGTGCTTGTTTTTACACGTACCAAACACGGCGCTAACAAACTTGCTGAGCAACTGAGCAAAGCCGATATACCGTCGCTCGCGATCCACGGCAACAAGAGTCAGGCTGCACGTACCCGAGCACTGGCAGAATTCAAAAGCGCCGACTTGCAGGTACTGGTGGCCACCGACATCGCTGCGCGCGGCATCGATATTGATCAGTTGCCCTACGTTGTGAACTACGATTTGCCGAACGTGCCTGAAGACTACGTTCATCGCATCGGTCGAACTGGCCGTGCCGGCTCCACTGGCCAGGCTGTGTCACTGGTCTGCGTGGATGAACGCGGACTATTGCACGACATCGAACGGTTCATCAAACGGGAAATCGCCGTTGAGGTGATCGCCGGTTTCGAGCCAGATCCCAACGCCCGGCCGCAACCGATACAGCTACGCAGCCAGGAACACCGCGGTCAACCCCGACATCAGCAAGGTAAACGTCCTTCAGCGCCAGGCGGACGTAGCGGTGGCAAGCCGGCCAATCCTGGCCAGCGTAATGGCTCGCAACGGACAACCCAAGGAACGTCAACGACGCAGCGTACGCAGAAGGTTGGTACGACGACATCATCCACATCCGCTGCAGTGCCGAGAACGCAGCGCGCGCCTGGGGTTCGTACTGCTGCCTTGCTGGGCCAGCCCGCTGCCAATTCGGCTGCTCGCTCGGCTTCCAACAAGCGTCGCAGCGGTCAGCGCTAACCAGCCCGGCCTGCCGTAGTTGTGCAGGCTGTGCTACATTTCCGCGTCATTCAAAACCTGTGACAGTTGAGCTGTTTCTGAAGCTGCACCTGATGATGAAAATGATTGGTTTTTGATGAAAGACGCTGGATCCCGGCTTGCGCCGGGATGACGATTCTGAGGCCAACCGCTCTCCAATAGTCATCCCTGCGCAGATTGAGGCAGGGAAATAGCAACGCATGCGTTGCACCTACCGAAGCGGTTTGGTTTGCAAGCCAAACCGTGGCCCGTAGGGGGATCCAGCGTCTTTGCTTGACCAACCAGCATCAGACCTAGAGCCCAGGTAGTCACTTAAACTTTTTAATTCATCTTCGTCCGAGCAAAGCATGACCGCACCCGAGCGCTCCAGCCTGGACAATCACACGCCCATGATGCGTCAGTATCTGGGTATCAAGGCCGACCATCCGGACACCCTGCTGTTCTATCGGATGGGCGATTTCTACGAATTGTTTTTTGAAGACGCTGAAAAAGCAGCACGCCTGCTTGGCATCACGCTGACTCAGCGCGGCGCGTCAAATGGCAATCCGATCAAAATGGCCGGTGTGCCCTTTCACTCAGCCGACCAGTATCTGGCCAAGCTGGTCAAGCTCGGCGAGTCGGTCGCCATCTGTGAACAAATCGGCGATCCAGCAACCAGCAAAGGGCCGGTGGAGCGTCGTGTACAACGGATCGTCACGCCAGGCACACTCACTGAGTCCGAACTACTCCCGGAAAAATCAGACCGGCCACTGCTGGCCCTTCATATCGTTCGGCAACGCAAAGGCGTCAAAGGAATCACGCTCGGTCTGGCATGGCTGTCACTGGCCAGTGGGCGTTTGCGCGTTACTGAAATCGTTGCTGACTCGTCGCAATTGACTTCATCTATTCGACAAGAGCTTGAACGTATTTCGCCCGCAGAAATTCTGTGTGACAGCGCGTCAAGCGACTTGCTCGCAGACCTGCCGGGCGTTCGTCCAACCACCGTCGCTGACTGGCACTTCGATCCCACCGCTGGCGAAAAATCACTGCTCGAGCAACTAGCAACAGCCACGCTTGCCGGGCATGGCGCTGAACATCTTGGCCCGGCACTGGGTGCGATCGGTGCCTTGCTGCACTATGCGCGCAGCACCCAGGGCAAAAATCTACAGCATGTGCGCAGCCTCATTGTGGAACGAGAGAACGACACCATTGCGATGGATGCTGCCACGCGACGCAATCTCGAAATTACCGAGCCGCTGCGCTACGCTGAAGGTACATCACCCACCC
>CANKWG010000216.1 GCA_947487325.1 Oxalobacteraceae bacterium
CTGCGAAGGGGCCTTCGGGGAAAAGGACAGTTCGAAAGGCGGCCTCGCCTCGCTGAGAAATTACTCAGATACAAGCGTTACCTGCTTTTGATATCGATGAACTTGGGCACAGGACTTGTTCAAAAAATCCTGAAGCAGGCAGGACTGAAATGAGGAAAGCACCATGAAATATCCAATCGCTATCGAACCCGGAGATGAGAGCAGGGCATGGAGCGTCGTCGTTCCAGATCTGCCCGGATGTTTTTCCGCAGCTGACTCTGGCATTGATGAGGCGATCGAGAATGCCAAAGAGGCGATTGAGTTATGGATCGAGACGGCATTGGACGCAGGTGAAGATGCGCCCAAGCCAAGCAGTATCACTGCGTTTCAAAAAAAACGTGAATTCAAAGGCTGGGTATGGGCGATAGCAGAGATCGATCCAGCCTTGCTATCGGATGAGATTGAGCGAGTTAACATCACGCTACCCAAGCGAGTTCTTGCGCGTTTGGATGCGAAAGCAAAGCAGCATGGGGAGACTAGATCAGGTTTTATTGCGCATCTAGCCATTCAAGCCTGATCTGAGAAATGAAAAAGCCCGCAAACTTTCGTTTGCGGGCTTTTGTGTTCTGTGGCTCCCCGACCTGGACTCGAACCAGGGACCTGCGGATTAACAGTCCGTCGCTCTACCGACTGAGCTATCAGGGAACAGACGCGAGATTATGCCCGAAGGCCATTCCCTTGTCAAAACACTCCCTCGCGAGGATGAGCTGGGTCAGGGCTGCCGGGTAAAACGCTTACAGTACCTTCGCAATCGCATCGACCACACGGTCGATATTGCGGGAATTCAGCGCTGCGACGCAGATTCGACCTGTATCGACGGCGTAAATCGAGAATTCTATCTTCAAACGCTCAACTTGCGCCTTGGTCAGGCCGGAGTAGGAGAACATGCCGCGCTGCTGGACCACGAAGTCGAAATCATGTCCCGGTGCTTTTGCTTTGAGTTTCGCGACCATGTCGCCGCGCATGGCGCGAATACGCACACGCATCCCGGCCAGTTCTTCTTCCCACATCTGACGCAGTTCCGGCGTGGCCAGCACGGTGGCGACGACCTGACCGCCGTGAATCGGCGGGTTTGAATAGTTGGTGCGGATGACGCGCTTGAGCTGGGACATGAGGCGGGCAGCTTCTTCGGCGCTGGCGGCGACGATGGAAAGCGCACCTACGCGCTCACCGTAGAGCGAGAATGACTTCGAGAAGGAGTTCGACACCAGCAGCGGACCACCGGCGGCTGTGAACTGGCGAACCACCTTGCCGTCTTCGGCGATGCCGTCGCCAAAGCCCTGATACGCCATGTCCAGAAACGGCACCAGACCGCGTTGTGTGACGACTTCGATGACCTGCGCCCATTGGGCGTCGGTCAGGTCAGCGCCAGTTGGGTTGTGGCAGCAGGCATGCAGGAGGACGATGGATCCAGCGGGCATGGATTTCAGCGCATCGAGCATGCCGGCGAAATTCACGCCGCGCGTATTGGCGTCGTAGTACGCGTAATTGTTCACGACGAAACCGGCGGACTCGAAGAGGGCGCGATGGTTCTCCCAGCTTGGGTCGCTGATGTAAACCTGTGCGTCCGGCGCGAAGCGCTTTAGAAAGTCAGCGCCCAATTTCAGCGCGCCCGTGCCACCCAGTGCCTGCGCTGTGATCGCGCGCTTGGAAGTGATGACCTCGCTGTCCGCACCAAACACCAGTTCCTGAACGGCTTTGTCGTAAGCGGCGAGACCTTCGATGGGGAGGTAGGTACGTGGCGCAGATTTCTGCATCAATGTCGCTTCGGCCTGCTGTACACATTGCAGCAGAGGTACTTTGCCGTTGTCATCGTAATAAACCCCGACGCCAAGATTGGTCTTGTCAGGGTTCTGGTCGGCGTTGAAAGCCTCGGTGATCCCGAGAATGGGATCGCGGGGTGCCATCTGGATAGCTGCGAACAAGGGTGCGGATAACGGAGCGTTCATCGTGATACCATGAAAAGTTGTATTGGGTTTTGCTCTTACGTGCCTCAATTGCACGTAAAAAGAGGACAAGTGCTGCAAAAACTGCGAAACCGAGCATTCTACCAAAGGTCAAAATCAGATGGCTGAAATTTCCGAGGCCGACAGTCCGCTTGATGAATCGCGATTCGTGCGTTTTCCGGATTCGCCGTTTCAGTTGTGCCAACTCTTCGAGCCGGCCGGTGATCAGCCTGCTGCGATCGAGAAACTGGTCGAGGGTGTGAAGGACGGTCTGTCCTTTCAGACTTTGCTCGGTGTGACCGGTTCCGGCAAGACGTTCACGATGGCCAATGTGATCGCCCGTATTGGCCGTCCAGCGATTGTATTTGCGCCGAACAAGACACTCGCCGCACAGCTCTATAGTGAATTTCGCGATTTCTTTCCAAAGAACGCGGTGGAGTATTTCGTCAGCTATTACGATTACTACCAGCCTGAGGCCTATGTGCCGCAGCGCGATTTGTTCATCGAAAAAGACTCTGCGATTAACGAGCACATCGAACAGATGCGGCTCTCTTGTACCAAGTCATTGATGGAGCGACGCGACGTGGTGATCGTCGCGACCGTGTCTGCTATCTACGGTATCGGTAATCCTGCTGAGTACCACCAGATGGTGCTCACGCTGAGAGCCAAAGACAAACTTTCGCAGCGCGATGTGATTGCGCGTCTGATTCAGATGCAATACACCCGTAACGATATCGATTTTGGGCGAGGTACCTTCCGGGTACGTGGAGATACGCTGGATATCTTTCCTGCTGAGCATGCCGAGCTGGCGGTGCGGGTGGAATTGTTCGATGATGAAGTCGACAGCATTCAACTCTTTGATCCGCTCACCGGCCGTGTCCGCCAGAAAATCCCTCGTTTCACTGTCTACCCGGGCTCGCACTATGTGACGCCACGTTCGACGGTGCTGCGAGCGATCGAGACTATTAAAGAAGAGCTGCGCGAGCGGCTGGATTTTTTCCGTAAGGAGAACAAGCTGGTGGAGGAGCAGCGCCTCGAGCAGCGCACGCGTTTTGATCTGGAGATGATGCAGGAAATTGGTTTCACCAAGGGCATCGAGAATTACTCTCGTCATTTGTCAGGCGCAAAGCCGGGTGAGCCGCCACCGACGCTGGTCGATTATCTGCCTGATGATGCGCTGATGTTTCTCGATGAGTCTCATGTGCTCATGGGGCAGCTGAACGGCATGTACAACGGCGACCGTGCGCGTAAAACGAACTTGGTGGATTACGGATTCCGTTTGCCGTCGGCACTCGATAACCGGCCACTGCGCTTCGATGAATTTGAAACCAAGATGCGTCAGACCATGTTTGTGTCGGCGACACCGGCGGATTACGAGAAAAAACATTCAGGACAGATTGTCGAGCAGGTCGTGCGTCCTACCGGACTGGTCGATCCACAAGTGATCGTGCGGCCTGCGAGCACACAGGTGGATGATCTGATGAACGAGATCTCCGATCGGGTCGCCAAGGGCGAGCGCGTATTGGTTACTACGCTCACCAAGCGCATGGCCGAACAATTGACGGAATTTTTGAGT
>CANKWG010000217.1 GCA_947487325.1 Oxalobacteraceae bacterium
TGGCTGCTCGCGGCATTGGCAGATCCGTCAAATACCAATGGTCGATACGATCCACCAGCGGGGCCAAGATGCCAGCAATATCCTTATCGGCCATGGCCCCAAAAACAGCATGCGTGTAGGGATGAAAGCCCATCTGCTCCAGATTTTGCGACAGCGTTGCAGCGGCGTGCGGGTTGTGGGCGACATCGAGAATCACGGCGGGACGTCCCGGCAAAACCTGAAAGCGCCCAGGCAATTCCACCATCACCAGCCCACTGCGAACTTCCTGTGCACCGAGTGGCAACCGTCCGCGCAGAGCTTCCAGCGCCGCGAGCGCGGCACTGGCGTTGAGTAGCTGGTTGGCACCACGCAGACTGGGATAGGCTAGTGCATTGCGGCGCTGCTGGCGTCCACCGTAATTCCATTGCTGCCGGTCACCCGAGTAATTGAAGTCACGGCCAAAGAGCCAGAGATCAGCACCAATGGCTACAGCGTGATCAAGCAGGGATTGCGGTGGCGAGGGATCACTGCAAATCGCAGTACGGCCCGAGCGGTAAATACCGGCCTTCTCAAAACCTATCTTCTCGCGTGTATCACCCAGATAGTCTTGATGATCAAGATCGACACTGGTAATGATCGCGACATCGGCATCAATCAGATTGACCGCGTCCAGACGACCGCCCAGCCCCACTTCGAGAATCACCGCATCCAGACCGGCATCGGCAAAATATTTGAGAATGGCGAGCGTCGTGAATTCGAAATACGTGAGCGACACATCCTGACGCGCTGCCTCGACGACTTCAAAACTTATGCACAAGGCCTCATCGCTGGCCTGCTCACCATTGATGCGTGCACGCTCGTTGAAATGCAGCAAATGCGGCGAGGTATACAGACCGACGCGATAGCCCCCTTGCAGCAGCATTGCTTCCAGCATCGCGCAAGTGGAACCTTTGCCGTTGGTACCACCGACCGTGATCACCGGGCAGTCGAACTCAATGCCGAGCCGACCTGCGACCTGGCTGACACGATCCAGACCCATCTCAATGGCTTTGGGATGGAGTGATTCGAGGCGGATCAGCCAGTCATTGAGCGAAATCGGCATGGTGGAGAGTGCGTGAGGTGAAAAGTATGCGAGATGAAGCGTGCATGAAGAGATTCAGAAACGACACTGGACCCCGGCCTTCGCCGGGGTGACAGGTTGGGGGTCTGTCGGCTTTCCGATTGTCACCCGGGGATGACTTTTTAATCATCCTCCTGTGACGGCTTTCCCATCGTCACCCCGGCGGAGGCCGGGGTCCAGCGTCTTTGATTCAAACCTAAAAATCAGGCCAACACTTCCGGCGGCTGATTTTGCAGAATCGCGAGCAGGCGCGCGATTTCTTCACGCATCTTGCGACGATCCACAATCATGTCGATCGCGCCCTTCTGAATAATGAACTCAGACCGCTGAAAACCTTCCGGCAGTTTTTCACGTACCGTATTTTCGATCACACGCGGACCCGCAAAACCAATCAGAGCCTTGGGCTCGGCGATGACCACGTCACCCATGAAAGCAAAGGATGCGGAGACGCCGCCCATGGTGGGATCGGTCAGCACTGAGATAAAGGGAAGTTTTTTCTCGGACAGTTTGGTGAGCATGGATGTGGTCTTGGCCATCTGCATCAGCGATAGCAAGCCTTCCTGCATGCGCGCACCACCCGTGGCGGTGATACAGATGAATGGTACTTTTTGCTCCAGCGCTGTCTGCGCGCCGCGTGCAAAACGCTCGCCAACGACCGCGCCCATCGAGCCACCCATGAATTCGAATTCAAAACAGGCCACCACGACAGGCACCGACATGATGGCGCCACCCAGAACGATAAGCGCATCAGTTTCGCCAGTCGCATCCATGGCGGACTTCAGGCGCTCGGGGTATTTTTTGCTGTCCTTGAATTTAAGGGTGTCGACTGGAAGAACTTCCTGACCGATCTCGTAACGTCCTTCGTTATCGAGCAAGGCATCCAAACGATCACGTGCACGAATGCGCATATGGTGATCACACTTGGGACAGACTTGCTGATTGGACTCGAGGTCGGTGCGGTAAAGCACGGCCTCACAGGAAGGGCACTTGACCCAGAGGCCTTCGGGCACCGAGCGGCGGGTGCTGGCATCTGAACGTTGAATACGGGGCGGGAGGAGTTTCTCTAACCAACTCATGGGACTCTCTTTCTCTGAGTGGACGCCGGGCGACCGTTAGGGCTGCATTCTACCTCTCGGCCAGCGCCGGAGCCAGCCCGGCGGGGCCGTAGATTGCTATTTCGGCAATAACCTTACCTAACTGCGTTCCCGGGCGTCAAAAATGGCCACGCCACTCGTGGCCAGCCGGGGCGAGCTTCAGGCCGGGATTTCGTCAATGGCCGCACGTATGCCAGCCAGAAAGTCATGGACCGCTGCCACCGCCTTGTCCTTCGGTGTGTTTTCCAGCTCCTGAATAATGCGACTGCCGATCACAATCGCATCTGACACTGATGCTACCGCCTTGGCCGTTGCAGCGTCCCGGATACCAAAGCCCACACCGATCGGCAATTTCACATGTTCGCGGATGGCCGCGATACGGCTTGCGACCTCGGCAGTGTCAATATGACCTGCACCCGTCACACCACGCAGCGACACGTAGTAAGAAAAGCCGCTACTGATCTGAGCGACCTGCATGATGCGCTGCTCGGTCGATGTGGGCGCGAGCAAGAAGATCAGATCCATATCCTGCGCTTTGAGTTTTGCCGCGAACTCAGCCGCTTCCTCTGGCGGATAGTCAACCACGATGGCGCCATCCGCGCCGGCTGCCTTTGCTTCCGAGACAAAACTGTCGATGCCCATACGCTCGATGGGATTCGCGTAGCCCATCAGCACGACCGGTGTGTGCGGATTGTCCTTGCGGAATTCGCGCACATAACCAAGCACATCTCGCATGCCGACATTAAATTTCAGCGCACGCTCATTGGCGCGCTGAATTACCGGACCTTCGGCCATCGGATCGGAAAATGGCACACCAAGTTCGAGGATATCGGCGCCCGCCTTCACCTGCGCGTGCATCAAGGGCACGGTGAGTTCGGGTGCCGGATCGCCGGCGGTGATGAAAGTAATCAGCGCCTTTTTTTTCTGCGACTGCAGATCTGCAAATGTTTTCTGGATTCTGGACATGATGCGTCGCCTTAGTGTTTCGGCTGCGCGTGCAGCGGGGCGTGCTCTTTGTCGTACTCGGCCACGGTATGCATGTCCTTGTCACCGCGACCGGACAGGTTGATCAGAATCGTCTTGTCCTTGGGCAGGGTCTTAGCTAGCGTGATCGCATACGCAATCGCATGCGCAGACTCGAGCGCCGGAATGATACCCTCGATGCGGCAGCAATCATGGAAAGCCTTGATCGCTTCGGCGTCCGTGACACTTACATATTCGGCGCGGTGTGAATCCTTCAACCATGCATGCTCGGGGCCGACACCAGGATAATCAAGACCCGCTGAAACCGAATGCGTCTCCATAATCTGCCCGTTCGCATCCTGCAGCAAATAGGTGCGATTGCCATGCAGGACG
>CANKWG010000218.1 GCA_947487325.1 Oxalobacteraceae bacterium
GCAAGCACATCACGATCCCAGAGTTCACCCAAGCGGCGCATCGCAGGCAAGCGCGTGAAACCATCACTGCGGAAACGCTGCACTCGCCCGCCTTCATGGTCGACCGCAATCAGTAAGCCGGGACGTTCGGTATGTATCGCTGCGCACAGCGCTGTCAATTGCGCGCGGTCGGTGTAATTGCGCGCAAACAGAATAACCCCACCCGTCAGTGGATCGCTGATACGGCGGCGGTCTTGCGCATCAAGCACTGTGCCGACCACGTCCAGCATGACGGGGCCGGGTAATTGAATCTGGTCTTGCATTTTCATGATTTCTCCACGACGACGAACGCAACTGCGTATTCTGCCTCATCGGTCAATGAGACCTGGGCACTGAGACCATGCGTTTGCATGAATTCATTGAGGGCACCACTAGTGACAACCATAGGCCGGCCACTGGGTGCATTCAAAAACTGAACCGCACGCCAGGTCATGGGCATGCGCATGCCCAGACCAATGGCTTTGGAAAACGCCTCTTTGGCGGCGAAACGCGTGGCCAGAAAACGCAAGCCCCGCGCCTCGACCTTTTGTTTTCGGCGGAGGTATTTTTCCATTTCTTCAGGGCCAAGAATGCGCGATGCAAATCGATCGCCATACCGACCGAGTGCGGCTTGAACGCGCGATATCTTCAGGATATCGGTACCGATGCCAAAGATCATGAACGCACCGATGCTAGACGTGCCTTTATCATCGCTGCTTTCATTTCGCGCACTGCATTTTCCCAACCCACAAAGATGGCATGCGCGACGATGGCATGACCGATATTGAGCTCGGTGATCTCGGGTATTGCGGCGATGGCCTGCACATTGGTGTAATGCAGTCCGTGACCCGCGTTGACTTTCAGGCCTTGGGTGATCCCCACATTCACGCCACGCTTGATACGTTCAAGTTCATTGAGCTGCGCATCACCCTCGAGATCGGCATAGCGACCGGTATGCAGTTCGATGACGGGCGCGCCGGCTTCGGCGGATGCCTTGATTTGCTCTGCATCGGCATCAATGAAAAGCGATACGCGGATACCCTGAGCGGCGAGCCGCGTGCAAGCCTTGCGAACTTCGTCGAAGTAGCGAATGACATCAAGACCGCCCTCGGTCGTGACCTCATTGCGCCGCTCGGGAACCAGACAAACGTCTTCGGGTTTGATACGGCAGGCGATGTCCAGCATTTCTTCGGTGATCGCAGATTCAAGATTCATGCGAGTGGTCAAGCGCGGGCGTATGGCTTCCAGATCGGCGTCTTTGATGTGCCGCCGGTCTTCGCGCAAATGTAGCGTGATCGCATCCGCACCTGCCTGCTCGGCCAGTATTGCTGCCTGCAGCGGATCGGGATAGTGTGTGCCACGCGCATTGCGCAAGGTAGCTACGTGATCAATATTGACGCCAAGATCAATGCCACCGGTCTGAGGATGAAGATAACTCATGGGATGTCCGTCTTTATTGTTAATTCAGAGTTGCAGTAGATCGATCAGGATTTGCCGGGTATTGAGCGGCATGCCACCTAAATGATGCGAGAGCAGATGCCGCATTAAAAATTTACTCTGCAACTGGGTTGTGCTGTCGCTGTAATCACCTGCTTCCATATCGAGCAGTGTCTTGCCAGTGACTGATGGCGAGGTATCACTGGCCATTGAAGCACGCGCACCCCGCTCAGGATCGACGACATAAGTTTTTTGGAACTCGACAGGCTGGCCGGTTTGTACGCACACAGCCAGATTTCCTGCAACGCCGGTTTCCTTGAGCAGTGATAGTTCAAATTTTCTGAGGACGATCGCTGGTGGTTCATCATGCGCTAGCTGATTAAGCGCTGACATGTAGTGATCAAACAATGGGGCATGCGGATCATCGCGCGCGAGCAGTTTGACCAGCAATTCATTCAAATAAAAACCACACAGCAATGCAGCGCCCTCGAGCGGCAGCAAGCCACCGACCCATTCGGCCGACACCAGCGTGCGTACTTCGGATTTACCTACCCACGCCAGCTGTAAGGGCTGGAAGGTTTGCAATACGCCACGCAGTTTGGAATGAGGACGCTTGGCACCTTTGGCGACGAGCGCCACTCGTCCGTGATCGCGCGAAAACAGATCAATGATGAGACTGGTTTCTTTGTACGGATAACTGTGCAGTACAAAACCGGGTTGATTAACGATGCGATGATCACGCTCGGAAGCGCGTGCACGAGGAGCGCGCACTGACGTGGTCGGTGTCTTGATGGCGAGCGTTTCACTTGGCCGCGTTACAGTTGCTGGCGTTTCTGTTGCCGGCTTTTCGGTCGCCAGCTTTTCCGTAGCATTAGCCAGAGTGCTCATGCCACGCTCATTCGTAACCGTAGGCGCGCAATCCGGCTTCGTTGTCTGCCCAGCCGGATTTCACCTTGACCCAGATTTCCAGATAGACGGGGCCACCGAAAAGTTTTTCCATATCCAGTCGCGCCTGAGTGGAAATTTCTTTCAGACGAGCGCCCTTCTGTCCGATCAGCATGGCTTTGTGTGCATCACGCCCAACCAGAATCGCGGCAAAGACACGACGCAGCGCGCCCTCTTCTTCGAATTTTTCAATGACGACCGTACTGGTGTAGGGCAATTCGTCACCCACAAAGCGAAATACTTTTTCCCGCACGATTTCGGCGGCGAGAAATTTTTCACTGCGATCGGTAATATCATCTTCGCCAAAGATAGGATCACTGACAGGTAGATAGTTACGGATTTCGGCTTCCAGACGATCAAGCTGAAATCCCTGTTTGGCCGAGACGGGCACGATGGCAGCGAAATCATGGCGAGCTGCGACTTGCTGCGCAAAGGCCATGAGGGGCGCCTTGTCCTTGAGCCGGTCAGATTTATTGATCACCAGGATCGCCGGCACTTTGTCGGGTAGCAAGTCCAGCACTTGCTGATCGGCGTCATCGAAATGACCTGCTTCGACCACGAACAACACCGCGTCCGCTGCAGTGAGCGTGCCGCTGACAGTGCGATTGAGGTTTTTATTCAGCGCATTTTTGTGGCGCGTCTGAAAACCGGGTGTGTCAATGTAGATGAACTGCGTATCGTCTTTGGTCTGTATACCAGTGATGCGATGGCGGGTTGTTTGCGCCTTGCGCGACGTGATACTGACCTTGGCACCGATCAGTTTGTTCATGAGCGTGGACTTGCCAACGTTGGGACGTCCAACAATCGCAATATAGCCGCACCGGAAATCAGCTGCAGCAGAAGTGGAGGTCATGCTGATTTACTTTGATTAGACGATACAGGCTTGCTGTCGTCAGCATCAAGCTCCAAGGAATCCTGCTCGCGCGTGGAGGATATTTTTGCTGGCTTGTTGCTGCCTGCGGCGGCCTCGGAGCGAGTGGACTTTTTGGGCTCAGTGATTTTTTCGGACTCTGCAGGGGCATCTGGCTGGAAGGTAGCGATACCGGCAAGTTTGAGCTGAGTGGTGCGTTGCCGGGTCTTCTTGGGCATGACAGGCGCTTGCGCCAGCGCCTG
>CANKWG010000219.1 GCA_947487325.1 Oxalobacteraceae bacterium
ACGCTTGGGATGTGCGGATGACGTGGCGGGTGCCTGCGTATTTCTGGGCAGTGAACTCTCGGCTTACTGCACCGGTATCACGCTAGACGTGAACGGTGGCATGCTGATTCACTGAGTCTGCAGTTTTTCCTTTAAAAATATCAAAATGACTCAATCCAAGCCTCGCATGACGCGCCGACAGATTTTGACCGGCGCTTTGGCTTTGCCGCTATTTTCAATCGCGCATCGACCTGCGCGCGCTGCTGAGTTTGAACTCAAGTATGCGACAGGGCAAGATCCTGCGCATCCGGTCAACGTTCGAGCCAAGCAGGCGCACGATCGAATTCGCGAGGCAACATCGGGTCGTGTGGATATCAAGATTTTTCCGGCGAATCAGTTGGGTAGCGATACGGATCTGCTGTCTCAGGTGCGCAATGGCTCGGTGGATTTTCTGAATCTGTCATCGCTGATTCTTGCGACCTTTGTGCCGATCTCGGGTATTTCCAGCGTAGGATTTGCGTTCAAAAGCTACGACGATGTCTGGAAGGCGATGGATGGTGATCTGGGTAAACTTATTCGTGCGGAGATTGCCAAGACATCGATTTTTACAGTGTCGAAAATTTGGGATAACGGGTTTCGACACATCACTTCATCCAATCGCGAGATCAAGTCTGCTGCCGATCTGAAGGGCTTCAAGATCCGCGTGCCACCCGCACCGCCACTGACCTCATTGTTCAAGGCACTGGAGGCTGCGCCTTCACCGATCAATTTTAACGAGGTCTATACCGCGTTACAGACCAAAGTGGTGGAAGGTCAGGAGAATCCGCTCGCGATCATCTCGACCGCTCGTCTCTATGAAGTTCAAAAGAACTGCAGTCTCACGGGTCATGTCTGGGATGGCTACTGGGTGCTTGGTAACAAGCGATCGTTTCAGCGGCTGCCTGTGGACGTTCAGCAGATCATCCAACGTGAGCTCGATAAATCTGCGAGCGATCAGCGTGCCGACCTTGCCAGGCTTAATAGCACGCTGACGACTGATCTTAAAGCCAAGGGTGTAAACATCATCGACGTGCGCCAGGATGACTTCCGAAACAAGCTGCGTTCGACTGCCTTTTACACCGAGTGGAAAGCGAAATATGGCGCAACGGCATGGGATTTGCTGGAGAAGGTGTCGGGGAAACTTGGTTGATAGTTGTCGCAGGGGGTGAATTCGACGTCCCCAGCTTTCGCTGGAATGACCGTGGTGGTTGAGGCAACGTCAGGGTACCGGTGCGGCTATGCCAGCACGGCTCCAACAGAGCACTCACGGCCTCAAAACGTCATCCCAGCGAAAGCTGGGATCCAGCGTCTTTCTCGGATCAAAAAACGTAAAACAACTGTCTTCAGCGGTTCAATAAAAATCAGTCATTGCAGATCTATCGCTTGTAATGACCCACATAAAATTTCAACGCATTTCTGAACAAGACCCAACACAGCCGCGTGGATCAAACTGAATGTCTACTTCTCCAAAATCGAATTTGACGGCCGTGCAGTCGAGTCGTGCTTGGTATGGACCAGACGCCATGCAGCGGGTGATCACGATGCTGGTTGAAGTTCCTGCGGCTGCCTTGGTGTTGGCCGAGGTTTTTATTTTGCTGACGGGTGTGGCACATCGCTATTTGCTGCACGATCCGCTGGTCTGGTCTGACGAGTTAGCATCGATTTTATTTTTGTGGCTGGCGATGTTGGGGGCGCTTATTGCGTTTCAGCGTGACGAGCATATGCGCATGACAGCGATGGTGGGCAAACTCGAGCCTCGAATGCGGGCCTTTCTGGATGTGGTTGCCGCCGTCGCTGCGATCGCTTTTCTTGCTTTCGTTATTCAACCAGCCTGCGAGTTTGCGCAAGACGAAATGTTTGTCACTACGCCAGCAATGGGGCTGGCAAATTCTTGGCGTGCAGCCGCACTGCCTGTGGGTCTCGGGCTGATGCTGATCATCGGCATTCTCAAGATGCTGAGTCTCGGTACGCGCAAGGATGTTCTGATGGCGATGGGTATGGTGGCGCTCATTATCGGGGGTTTGTATGTTGCTGGTCCGGTACTCAAGTCTTTGGGTCACTGGAATCTTTTCATTTTCTTTGTCGTTGGTGTTGGGGTACTGGTGTTATCAGGTATGCCGATAGCGTTTGCGTTTGGGCTGGCGACATTGGGCTATATCTCTCTGACTACTAGCACGCCGACGATGGTCATCGTTGGTCGCATGGACGAAGGCATGAGCCACCTGATTCTTTTGGCGGTTCCGCTCTTCGTGCTGTTGGGGTTGCTGATGGAGATGACGGGTATCGCTCGAGCGATCGTGAATTTTCTTGCGAGTCTGCTCGGGCATGTGCGAGGCGGTTTGTCGTATGTACTGATCGGTGCGATGTATCTGGTCTCGGGTATTTCGGGATCCAAAGCTGCTGATATGGCGGCTGTCGCACCCGCTTTGTTCCCCGAGATGCTCAAGCGCGGCGCCAAGCCGGGCGAATTGGTTGCGCTGCTCTCGGCTACGGGTGCGCAGACTGAAACTGTTCCACCATCGCTCGTACTGATTACGATCGGATCGGTGACGGGTGTCTCGATTGCGGCCTTGTTTACCGGTGGACTTTTGCCGGGTGTGGTGGTGGGTGTTGCATTGGCTGTAGTGGTCTGGTGGCGCTACCGAGATGAGAGCCTCGAAGGTATTCAGCAGTCGACTAGATCAGAGATTGTTCGCTTGTTTTTTGTGGCGCTTCCTGCGCTGGCGCTACCGTTGGTGATTCGTGCTGCTGTCGTTGAGGGCGTTGCCACGGCCACCGAGGTATCGACGATTGGCATTGCGTATGCGGTCATGATTGGGTTGGTTGTGTATCGACAGTTTGATTGGCGGCGTATTTATCCGATGCTGGTCAGCACGGCGTCGCTGTCTGGGGCGATTCTTTTTATTATCGGCGCAGCGACAGGTATGGCTTGGGCACTGACGCAGTCCGGTTTCTCTCATGCTTTGGCCGAGATGATGAAGTCGCTTCCTGGCGGTGCTATTACTTTCATGGCGGTGTCGATTATTGCTTTCGTTATTCTTGGGTCTGTTTTGGAGGGAATTCCGTCGATTGTGCTGCTCGCGCCATTGCTGTTTCCGATCGCTCGCCAATTGGGTATTCACGAAGTGCACTTTGCGATGGTGATAACATTTGCGATGGGTATAGGCTTGTTTGCTCCCCCTTTTGGCGTCGGGTATTACGCGGCCTGTGCGATCAGTCGCATTCCAACGCACGAAGGCATGAAGCCCATTGTGGGCTATATGATTGCCCTGATGATAGGGGTGCTTATTGTTGCTGCCATCCCCTGGATATCTACCGGATTTCTTTGATCAAGCCCTATCTCGCCACGACTACTTATCAACGGAGAATTTCATGTCTGATCTCTCGGCACTCAATAAGCATGCTTATCGCATACGACGCTTCGCGCTGCGTATGGGTGAGGTGCAGGGCCAGGGTTATATTGGTCAAGCGCTGGGTTGGG
>CANKWG010000220.1 GCA_947487325.1 Oxalobacteraceae bacterium
CGCCAATCAATCCAATCACCACCACATCCGCTTTAGTGAAGCGAGTAATCATCCCTAGCAATGAGCTCTTGCCAACGCCCGAACCTGCGATGAGGCCGATACGCTGTCCCCTGCCCATGGTAAGCAAACCATTGATCGCTTTGACACCCACATCCAGTATCTGATTGATCGGTCCGCGCTCCATAGGATTGAGTGGCAATCCCAACAGCGCAAGCTTGTCAGTGCACTCAGGTACGGGACCGCCATCCAGCGGTTGGCCGAATGCATCAATAACACGACCCAGCAAGGCATCACCCAAGCTGGCTTCAGATGAATTAGCGATCACGCGCACGGCCGCGCCGGGGCCAATACCGATGGGCTCGGTAAACGGCATCAGAAAAAGTGTCTGGTCATTGAAGCCGACGACTTCAGCCGAGATTTTGTTTCCCGTATTGCCTTCGATTTCGCACAAGGCACCCAGTGGCGCCATGATGCCGCGCGCTTCGAGCGTCATACCAACCAGACGTACCAGCGTGCCCGTATGGCAAGCGGGTGGCGTGCGGGTCTGCGCAATCAGGCGCTCAACCACATCAGGATAATCAATCGTTGAGGTCATCGTCGCTGCTCGAAGTTTCTACTGCGGTGACATCTTCAATATGCTGACTGCCACGTTGAGATTCGTTCAAGCGATCGCTGAGGCGGCCACCGCCAGCCTGCCAACCGGGTGCCGCGGGTTGGCTGAGTGATTTTTTGAGGCCATCAATGCGACGCTGCATCAGGTCTTCAACCACACTGCCATCGAGCGAGACGCGAACGCTGCCCCGTTCAAGCAGCGAATCAGGTCGCAGAATCATGCTGTCGCCAAATTGCGCGACCAAGGGTCGATAGGCTTCGAGATCGTCGTGATTCAGATGCACAATGACGGCTTTCTCACCGGACGCGTTCAGTTCGCGCAGACTGTTATCTACCAGTCGGGAAATCGTTTGCGCCGATTGCGCAAGCTCGCCACGCACCAGCTGCTCGGCTAAATGCACGCTCAGTTTTTTGACGGGCTCAAACAGGGCATCGGCATCAAAGCTGATTTTTTGCAGCGCTTCTTGCAAGGCCTTGAGCTGAGTGATCTGCGTGTCGTGTTCTTTTTGGAGCTCGGCTATGGCTTGCGCCTTGCCGGCTTCAAGACCTTCGTTATAGGCGATCTCGCGAGTCTCCGCCCTCGCCTGCTCTCGTGCAGCTTCCACCAATGCGGTAACGGCCTCACCAGAAAGATCGGGCGTCGCCGACGCGCTGGCGACGGCGGTCTGTGACGGCATTTGATCTGCTTCAGGCTCGCTGGCAAGTTGTGTTGCCGGCGCCTCGGCTTGAGGCTCATCGTCACCCGCAGAGAGCCCTGCTTCGGCGGTTACTGTGTCATCGTGGGCGACCTCAGGCAAGGCAGCAAGAATAGCGGCATCATCGTCAGATAAGGAGTCGGCATCGGCATCATTAACACCCGACGTGTTTGCAAGCGGGTCGTCATGTAGCTGTGATTGCGCAGTGGCGATTGGGTCGCCCTGCTCTGTGTTTTCAGTAAAGCTATTGGTACTCGAGGCTGCCATGGCGGCATCGGCCATAAAACCTGTTTCCGGATTTTCCATCGCCGCATCGGCAGCCACAGACGAGGGTTCAGCGACGAAAGTACTCTTGGCATCAGCCTGTGACGCATAGGCAGTGGCGCCAGCCAGATCTGCCAATTCAATGACTTCATCGAGCGCAAAATTTTCCGGACCTTCTTTGTTGATCAGCGGATCGGATTCGAAACCGAACTCGGGCCGCTCGTCATTGTTGACTCTGTAGCCCTGCTCTTCTTTGACCAGCAAGTTTTGCACCGCGAATGGATTGGCAACCGGATCGAACATCCGGTTTGGCATGTACTCGTGGCGCCGGCGCGCTGCATGAGAAGACTCAGACAAAATCGGCTCCACCTGACGCCAGGATCAACTCGCCCTTCTCGGAAAGCGTTCTGGCTTTACGCATGACTTTCTTCTGCGCGTCTTCGACTTCGGTCATACGCAGAGGACCTTTGGATTCCATATCGTCGATAAACATACCGCGTGCACGACTGGACATATTGTCGAGGAATTTGTTCTTAACATCATCCGTTGCACCTTTCAGCGCAACCATGAGCATATCCGGTTCGACCGCACGCATGAGTGCCTGAATACCACGGTTGTCCACCCCTGCCAGATTGTCGAAGCTGAACATGTTGTCTTGAATACGCAGCGCGAGTTCTTCGTCAATCTGACCAACACCCTGCATGATCGTCGACTCGAGTTCCACCTTAGTGAAGTTCATGATCTTCGCCGCTGCCTTGACGCCACCGAAGCTTGATGAGGATGAAGACGCATTGTTGGAGAATTGTGCCTTCATGATGGTTTCAAGTTCTTCCATCGCCGACGGCTGAACGGTATCCAGGCTAGCCACACGCTGCACCACTTCAGGACGTACCTCTTCAGGCAAGAAAGCCAGCACGTCAGCCGCGACCTCAGACTCGAGCACGGACAGAATGATGGCCGTTACCTGTGGGTGTTCACCGCGAATCATCTCGGCAATGCCACGCGCATCCATCCATTGCAAAATTTCCAATCCGCGACTAGCGCGATTGGGCATGATGCGCGATAGCACAGACGATGCCTTGTCAGGACCCAGCGCGCGTTTGAGTACCGTCTCGACATAGTCGGTGGTACCCAATGACAAGCTGGTTTGCTTTTTCAGCATGTCGACAAACTGATCCAGTACGGCATTCACAGCCTCTTGTGACATGTCAGCCACCGACACCATGGCCGCACCCAATTCCTGCACTTCTTTGGGGTCCAGGTAACTGATGATGTTCGATGCCAGATCTTCACCGAGCAACAACATCAGCACAGCAGCACGCTGGGTGTTGGTCAGCTCGGCGAGTTCTCGCTTGAGTTCCTCGGAAATGGTCGCTTCCGCGGGAGTTTTTGGATCTGCCATAAATAACCTCTGTCGTAACCTCTGTCGTAACCTATGTTGTAACCGCGGTGGTTACAATTTATCTTTTCTTTTCTGCGCCCGATGAGCGCAGCATGTTCTTGATCATCAGAACCACACGGCTCTGCTCTTTTTCAGTCAGTAATTTCACCAGAATCAGCTTGTCATCATAACTTTTTGCATCACCCAGCAATTCTGCCGGCACCGCCACAGGCTTCTTGGCAGGCTTGAATTTGTTTCTCATTTCCTCGAAGTTTTGACCCTCATCTTCGGCACTTACAGCGTCTGGCGAAACAGGCTTGTCTTTGCTGCCTGCCGTTGCAGATTCGGTTGTCGCGGGCTTGGCTGGATCAGTGGAGACAGAACCCTTCGTCGCGATATCTTTGGTCGCAACAACAGTGGCTCCTGCCGTCGTCGTCTTGGCTGCCAGGGCTGGTTTCGCCGGTGCTGCTGCAGTTTTTGCGGGAACTGCGCCTGTCTTGGCGGGTACCGCTCCGGTTTT
>CANKWG010000221.1 GCA_947487325.1 Oxalobacteraceae bacterium
GGATGGTCTGTGTGCCGGGCTGGATCTGATTGTAGGAATCGCAGAGCAATACTGGAGTACCGCGTGGCCTGCAATGGACGATGATGCGGAACGTCGTGTCGCACCCTTTGTGTGGATGAATGCTAATCTGCCTTTGACTCTCAGGCTGAGTACTCTGCTGCTACGCCCAGTATTGCATCGCGAAACACCGGTCACGTTGCTCGACTGGGAACGCGCACCAAGTGCCGACGATGCCAAGGTTCAAGAGGGTGAAAAGCTTAACCGTCGGGAAATACGAGAGAGTGTAAAAGCTGCAGATGCGGACTGGCTGCAGCAAATTAATCTTCGCTCTGATCAGGCATTGGCTACGTTGCAAAGACTGTCCGACTTTCTGGACACGCAGCTGAAAACGGACTCGCCTTCTATCTCCAAACTTTCGGATGCCATCGCAAGCCTGCGGCAAGCTGCGCAAAGTCTGCTGAAAGAACTGCCGCCGCCTGTAGAGAGCACACCGTTAGACAGTACAGCCGGTATCAGCCCAATTCCCGAATCAGCAAGTGCTGCCGCATCGGCAAACCAAACTGAAGGACTCGTACGAACTTCGGTAGCTTCCGGAGACATTAGTTTTAACGTAAATTCCATCCAAGACCGTGAGCAGGCATATGAAGCACTCATGTCTATTGCAATCTACTTACAACGTATCGAGCCACACAGTCCAACGCCTTATCTGATTCAGCGCGCTATTGAATTGGGGCAGCTTAGCTTGCCGGACATGATTCGCGATGTCAGCGCATCCGCGGGATCGCTGGATAAATTTTTTGAATTACTTGGGATCACGCCGCCAGGCTGATAACAAGAACTTCTTCAATGCAAGTTCAGTCCCTAGTAAATCCTGGTGACTGATTTAATTGCTTCTTTCTCATCGTTTTGTTGAACCTCTCCGGTTTTAGCTCCCTATCTTTGCATTCAATCATCCAAGGCAAGGGCTGATGCTGCGGCAGCGCAAGCTGTCGCTTCAGCATGGGTAGACCATTGCGAGTGCCCTACCTTCGTTTGGACAACAAGACAAGACTGAAAAGGAATCTTCATGAGCAGCTCGAAATCAAATTTTATAATCCAGTGCGTCATCCCACTGGCGCTTGCTGCGGCAGTGGCATCGCCTTCAACAGTTATGGCGCAATCAGTACAAAAACGTGAAACCCAGGAGGCCTACGAACGCAGCGCAAACAAACACGTCGAAAATGCCGTAGCAGTCGTCAAACGCATGGAATCCGATCCCACGATGCAGCGGGTGATGATTGATGCCAAAGGCGTATACATACTGCCAAGCTATGGCCGCGCAGCGCTCGGTATCGGTGGTCAAGGCGGTGCTGGTGTGCTACTGGTCCGACAGGGTGCAGTCTGGAGTGAACCTGCGTTCTACAATATCGGCGGCATCAGTATCGGTGCGCAAGTCGGCGCCGAGGGCGGTGCAGTTGCCTTCGTACTGAAAAATGACAAGGCGGTACAGCGCTTTACTGAAAAAAATAATTTTTCGCTGAGTGCCAATGCAGGAATCACCGTCATTAATTGGACCAAGATTGCGCAAGGCTCCACTGGCGATGGCGATGTGGTTGCTTGGTCAGGCACCAAGGGATTGTTTGGTAATGTCGCTACCGTCGGTGTCAACGACATTCGCTACAACGAGCGAATGACCAGCGCCTACTACGGAAAAACGACAACCGCGATGGAAGTCATCGACGGCAAAGTGAAAAACCCAGCATCGGACGCACTCAAACAGGCATTGGCCGAGACGAGCTCAGGCAATGCAGCGGGTAAATCCAGCGGAGGAACGGAAGCCGCCCCAGAGCAGAAAAAATAAGACGACGCTCAACAGATCTCCGTCTTATGGTGCACTAGGACACTGCTGCGAAGCGGAGATCTGACAAATCAACCGGTTGGTCGCCATGGTTTCAAGCAACCATGGCCCCACACCCCGCAGCTTGCGCCAGTAGTTGATCAGCGCTGATTTGTCCATGGACATGAGACCTCAAGCACAGACCATCCCGCGCCGGTGCGATCTGACCCTGTCCATTATTCGATTATTCAGTTACGGTTGTGACTTGCGGGGAACGTCTTTTATCAACTTATCATCTCCGCAGCTCGCCTTTGCCAGGCTCTAGGCCAGACGCGCTAGATTCCGCCGTTGGCGCCGTCCTGACCATGAATTTCAACAATTTTCACGACAAAGCGTTGAGATCTATCCAGGTTTTGATATCTTTCGGTAGTTTGATCAGGCTTTGAGCTAGCATTACCGGCGTTTCATGAGCCGCGCTTCCCTGATCCACAGCACGATGCACCACCGATCGCCAACCACTCTGAAGAAAGCCCTGCATCATGAACGCTCCCGAAAAAATCTCCGCCATGCATGCCTGCCACGCAGAGGTGGGTAGCACGGTCAACCCGCCTCTGCCCTCACCCCCAAAATTCGACAATGTGGCGGACGAGCGCCTGCATCGCAAACAGCGTTTGGCAGCGACCTTCCGCCTGTTTTCAAAATTCGGTTTTGATGAAGGTGTCGCAGGGCATGTCACCGCACGCGACCCTGAATTCCCTGACTCCTTTTGGGTGAACCCTTTCGGTGTTCACTTTAGCCAGATCAAGGTCTCCAACCTGATCCGTGTTGATCATCACGGCAATGTGGTCGAAGGCAATCTCCCGGTCAACGCTGCTGCATTTGCGATTCACTCCAATGTTCACAGCGCACGCCCCGACGCAGTGGCCGCCGCTCATACTCATGCGATCCATGGTCGATCGTGGTCTGCGTTGGGTCGCAAACTCGATCCGATCACGCAAGATGTCTGTGCTTTTTACAATGACCATTCCGTCTATACCGATTTTGGTGGCGTTGCCGTTGATCTCGAAGAAGGCGCCAGAATCGCCAAAGCGTTAGGTAATAACAAAGCCGTTATTTTGCAAAATCATGGCCTCTTGACCGTGGGTGATACCGTCGATGCTGCTGCCTGGTGGTACATCGCTTTTGAGCGTAGCTGTCAGGTGCAGCTGATGACTGAAGCGGCCGCGAACGGTCGACCACTGTTGCACGTGTCGCCCGAATCCGCACAACAAACCTATGAACTGACTGGCTCATCCTTTGCCGGCTGGTTTCAGTTTCAACCGCTCTACGCACGCATCCTGAAAGAACAACCCGACTTTCTCGACTGATTGCGTAGGCTGTCCGAGAAAATATCTGTAACGGCCACGTATTCGGTGACACCTGCTGCGGTGAGTGCACCGAATACATCGTTGGTATGAGCGGCGTTTCCATCATTAACTTCAACAATAGCTGTTTGACCGCGCGGTAGCCGGCGATCAAGACAGTAGCCTCCAGTGCAATGACTGCGCTCTGACCTGAGCCTTCGAAAAAATAAAAATTCGGCTTCTTGCTGGAAGCTCCGTTACTTCGACCTTAACCGCAGG
>CANKWG010000222.1 GCA_947487325.1 Oxalobacteraceae bacterium
CTTTTTCCCCGTATATGGACCCTGGGGTCGCCCGGACATGTCGCCCTGGCTCTTCACCAGCGCCATCCTTGAAGGCCGCACGATTGATGTCTTCAATCACGGCAAGATGCAACGCGACTTCACCTACATCGACGACATCGTCGAAGGCACACTGCGCGTCCTCGATCATGCACCAACGGGCACGCCGCCCTATCACCTCTATAACATCGGCAACCACCAGCCCGTCGAGCTGATGGATTTTATTGGCACGCTCGAGCGCGTGTTGGGTGTAGAAGCGAAGAAAAACTTCCTGCCCATGCAGCCGGGCGACGTACCCGTCACTTATGCCGACACAGACGACCTGCGCCGCGATGTAGGTTTCGCGCCCTCGACACCCCTCAGTCAGGGACTGCAGCACTGGGCGGACTGGTATCGGAGCTACATTTCGCGCTGAAAAAGGCGAGCCCGTCTGGATCCACTAGAAGCAGTAATAGCAATTCACAACCGTCGGCTCGCAGAGCATGGTGATGGTAATGTCATCATTGATCTTGGCTTGCTTGAGTCAGCCATCTTAAAACCGAAACATGTATTTCGACACCACATCCCAGACTCAAGCCTCATTTAGATTTACGGCACACTTATTTATTCGAGAAAAAACGCATTAGAACCCTCGGAAAACCAGCTTTCCAAACATATAAAGTATCAGCCCATAGAAACAACCCACCAAAAATGCAAATGCGACTAATTTCAACGCCACAAAAAACTGAAACGGCTCTATGGTCAAGGGTAAGTCCATCATATGCAACTCCAAAACGAAATCAATAAATGGTTGAGCCCACCCGACAAAGATTAGAAAAACCCAAAACATATGAAAGCCAGCGAGACATAGGCCGCCCAAAAGGCTGCTGCGTAACATCGTCATTATTTTCTCCAAAGATTCAATTTAGTTATTCTCAAACTACGGAAGAATCTGAACTTTTCCTTGCTCAATCAGCCGCACTAACTCGTCCGTATTAATCCATGCGATAAACTGCGATTTACTCCCGTACAAAAAAACTTTTGAATCATCAAAGATAGCCATATAAACATCCTCGATATCATCATCATTCGTGAATCCAGGAAACTCTCCAATTAGGTCTTCATAGACGAAATTTTTTTCTTTGAACTTCACGCGTGCTTTTTGCATGATCATTCTCCTAGAGTTTGAAAGAATTACGCTATGTTTCTTCAATCTTTACGAATTCTAAAATTTTCAACTCAATCAATATCGCCAAAGAAACCGAGTATTTTCAATCAGTACTGGGAGATCATGAAATCTCGCATCAGTCAGTACCAGCACCCTGAGCAACATAGTGGAACCCAGTGGTGAGTGTCCTCGCCGCACTTTAGAAATCGAAGACGCCGAAGTTTCCAGCTTGCGCGCCAAATCAAAATCCGAAAAAATCTGAAGCTTCCACCTTGCCCAATCGAGAAGATCACCTGGATCAACCTGCAGTAAAGTTTTTGTCATAATCCACTCCCTCGATGAAAGTAACCAAGGTAGTCTTATTCCCTACACAAGTATCGATTTATGGTCGGATTGGTATATCAAGAACGCAAAGTTACTAATCGATTGTGGGTAAAAATACTTGACAGCGTGAACCCCAAATGTTCACTAAAGGAATATTCAAGGTAAAAAAATAGCCCCGAATTCGTAAGAATTGGAGCTATACGACGGAACCCAATCGGCCGTCGTGCCTTTATGGATCAGTATTGATTTTCAAAAAAGGGGCTTTTACCCATAGAAATCGGTTGCAGCCGACCACCGCCAGGCGCATCTCAAGTCAGGGATATCGTCTACACATAATCCAGTATTTCACAATGAAGACATTGATAATTGGTAAACAAACTCAGGCTAGTCCAATCGCGATAGCCTGCATGCAGAATCATCGCACTAACATGCACGTGGCCAAGCCGCCCGAATGAGGTAAGCCCTAGGGCGCTTTATACTGTGAATTACGGTCTTGATATTGTCATAATAAATCCGCATGTCAGAAAAATTCCTGCTCGCTCTCGACCAAGGCACCACCAGCTCACGCGCCGTTCTGTTTGACCGCGAAGGCCGCATGCGGCATATCGCGCAGCAGGAATTCCGGCAGTTGTTTCCCCAACCGGGATGGGTCGAGCATGACCCCTATGATCTCTGGCACTCCCAGTGGACCGTCACACGCCAGCTCATGCGCGAACAGCATCTAGCACCCAGCGATATCGCCGCCATCGGGATCACCAATCAGCGTGAAACCACCCTGCTCTGGGATCGCAAGACCGGTGAACCAGTCAGCAACGCCATCGTTTGGCAAGATCGTCGAACTGCCGGCGCCTGCGATCTGCTGCGTGAGCAAGGCAAGGCTGAACTCATTCGTCAAAAAACCGGGCTCGTCATTGATGCTTACTTTTCTGCGACCAAGCTGCGCTGGCTGCTTGATCAAGACCCCGTCATTCGAGCACGTGCGGAACGCGGTGAACTGGCGTTCGGTACTGTAGACAGCTGGTTGATTTTCAAACTCTCTGGTGCACATCTGACTGATCCCAGTAATGCCTCACGCACCATGCTGTTCAATGTGCATACGCTACGCTGGGATGACGAGCTGCTTGAACTTTTCGATATTCCCAGCGCCATCTTGCCAACAGTCGTGCCCAGCAGTGGCATCGCCGCCTACACCGATGCATCCCTGTTTGGTGCAGCTATACCGATCGCCGGTATTGCCGGTGACCAGCAAGCGGCAACCTTTGGTCAGGCCTGCGTTCAGCGCGGCATGGTCAAGGCCACGTATGGCACTGGCTGCTTCATCCTGATGAACACCGGCGCGCCGGTTGTCTCTCACAACCAACTGCTCACCACCGTGGGCTGGACACTGCAGCGTAATACCGATCTGACACCGCAACTAACACCACAACTCACTACGGATCATCTGCTCGAAGGCAGCGTCTTTGCGGCTGGCGCAGCCGTGCAATGGCTGCGCGATGGATTGGGTCTAATACGTTCTGCGGCAGACATTGAGCCGCTGGCCGCGAGCGTGCCGGATACCGGTGGTGTGGTGTTCGTGCCCGCCTTTTCTGGCTTGGGTGCGCCCCATTGGGATCCGTATGCGCGCGGCACACTGGTTGGCATCTCGCGCGGCACGGGCGCCCCACATATAGCTCGCGCAGCACTGGAAGGTATCGCACTACAGAACGCTGATGTCATGCAGGCCATGCAAGCCGATGCGGATATGCCGATACGCGAGTTACGTGTTGATGGCGGCGCATCACGCAATGACCTGCTGATGCAGTTTCAGTCGGACATACTGGGTGTACCGGTGCTGCGGCCAAGAATCACAGAGACCACTGCGCTGGGTGCAGCCAGCCTGGCGGGGCTGGCTGTCGGCTTCTGGGAAGACGAAACCGCTCTCG
>CANKWG010000223.1 GCA_947487325.1 Oxalobacteraceae bacterium
GAGTTGGCCAGCAGTGACCGGCGGCGCACAGGCGGCCATCGGATTCATTGCTCAGGAAAAGCAGAATTTTAGCCTTTTTTCCTGCCGCGACGGCTTTTCCAGAGTAGCGCGAGGAGCAGCATCAAGGCCATCCCAACCGGCGGCACATTACCCAGCCGGACATAAGGCGTTGTGCCCTGTGTGCCTTGCACCTTGGCGGCCAAGCTGCCTTGCGTAAAAGCAGGTAATTGCGCGCTAACTTCGCCTCGCGCATCAATGACTGCGGTCATGCCGGTATTGGTCGCGCGCAGCATGGGCCGCCCTGTTTCCAGCGAGCGCATCTGCGAAATCTGCAAATGCTGAGGTAGCGCGATGGTATCGCCGAACCATGCAATATTGGAAACGTTCAAAAGCAGGCTGGGTACCGGCGCATTGCGTTCGATCGCGGCATATAGCTGCGCTGCGATTTCTTCGCCAAATAAATCTTCGTAGCAGATATTGGGTAGAACCCACTGATCTTTCACGCGAAATGCGGGCTGAACAAGATCACCGCGCCTGAAATCACCCAGCGGTATCGTCATCAGGTCAACGAACCAGCGCGCGCCCGGGGGAATGAATTCACCAAACGGTACCAGATGATGTTTGTCATAGCGGTAGGCAGGTGCATCCACCTGACCTAGGCCCAGCACGCTGTTCAAATAAATGCCCGGTGCGCTGGTCCACGGCAAGCCTATCAGCAGCTGACTGCGACTCGTCTGAGCAAAATTGGCCAACTGATCCAGATAATCCGGCGGTAGATAATCGGGCAGCACAGGCAGCGCGGTCTCAGGTGTGACGATTAGATCGGCGGGCGCTTCCGTGATGAGTTGCTGGTACAGCGATAGCGATGCTTGCAGTTGAGATGCCGAGAATTTCATGTCCTGCGGCACATTGCCTTGCAGTAGGCGAACGGATAAAACCTCACCCTTAGGTTCAGTCCAGCGTATCTGATGTAGCGACATGCCTGCGACGGGCAGAGCCAGCAGCAGCAAAAGTGCGATGCGATGTCTGCCGCGCAAATGAATGAGCAGCGCGAGTGCTCCTGCCATAAGTGCCGCCAGCCATCCCACTCCGTACACACCTACAAGCGCAGCAAAACCAGAGAGCGGACTTTGCGTATGCGCATAACCTGTCACCAGCCAGGGGAAACCAGTAAAAATCCAGCCGCGGGTCCAGTCCGCCAGCATCCAGCAGGCCGGCAGTATCAGCAGAGCCGTGATTGTTGGTGATTGAAATGTGCGCGCCAGACGTGCAGCAAGGTAAAGCGCGATGCCGTAAAGCAGTCCGAGACCGGCGGCCAGCAGCAGTACGGCGGCGATTGCGAGCAGCGATGGAAGCCCACCATACACATGCAGGCTCACATACAGCCAATGCGTGCCCGCAGCAATCGAGGCTAAACCAAACAGCCAGCCTGATTTCGCCGCTGCCCGAGGTGAATCCTGAGAGAGCGTGTGCAAAAAAAGTAGTGCCAGCGCAAAAATCTGCAGCGGCCACCAGCCGAAGGGTGCAAATGCAAACACCGTCAGCCCACCGGCGAGCAAGGGCAGTAGAACAGAGAAAAACGGAATCGGTAGACGAATGGACATGAGCGAACGGTACGCAATCAGCCGAAACCGGTCACGTCATCGGTCGGATACGAGGCGTGTAGATCATGCTGACTCACCGAAGGAGCGCTCCGGGATTTTTTCGACCAGCAGCACGTGTAACTGGCGTGCATCGGCACGCAGTACTTCAAAACGCAGCTGATCAATTTCGAAAATCTCACCCTTGCGCGGCATACGTCCGAGATGATTAGCGACTAGTCCACCGATGGTATCGACATCTTCACTTGAAAGCATGGCGCCTAGTACCTCATTGAATTGCTCGAGTTCGGTGAGTGCTTTCACTCGCCAGCGCAGTCCGGCGTTTGCTTCGTTGACCTCGAGGATATTGTCTTGTTCCTCATCGAAATCGTATTCGTCCTCGATGTCGCCAACGATCTGCTCGAGTACATCTTCGATCGTGATTAGTCCAGCGACACCGCCGTATTCATCGACCACGATCGCAATATGGTTGCGGTTGGAGCGGAAGTCACGCAGCAGTACGTTTAGTCGTTTGGATTCAGGGATAAAAACTGCCGGGCGCAGCATGCCACGCAAGTCGAAACTGTCGCTGGCGTAGTAGCGCAGCAGGTCTTTTGCCAGAAGAATACCGACGACTTTGTCGCGATCGCCGTCGACTGCAGGGAAACGAGAATGTGCGGTTTCCAACACCATCGGCATCCATTCCTCAATCGGTCGGGCGATATCCACGACATCCATTTGTGATCGCGGAATCATGATGTCGCGCACCGACAGATCCGACACCTGAAACACACCTTCGATCATGGACATGGCATCAGCATCGAGCAGATTACGCTTCTGCGCGTCATGCAGCAGTTCTAGGAGTTCGGCGCGATTCTCAGGTTCGGGAGAGATCAGCGAGGTCAGGCGCTCGAATAATGAGCGGTGTGGCTTGTTTTCGGCAGATGGACTGCCGGGGGGATAGTCTTGCATATGGCGTGATGCCGAGTGACGAAGACTCAAGGATACCGTAAAACAGCAGGCATGCCAGGTTTGTTAAATTGAAATCTTTCCGGCTTTGTGATCCGAGATGTCTGCATAAGGGTCTGGTATACCCAAACGAGCCAGTATTTCGGTTTCGAACTTTTCCATTTCCTCTGCATCATCCTCGACCTCATGGTCGTAGCCCTGCGCGTGCAGTACGCCATGCACCACCAAATGCGCCGTATGTTGTGCCGACGATATCCGACGCTCCGCCGCTTCGCGCATCAGTACATCGACGCAAAACACGATGTCCGCTTGCACGATGGCGTCTTCGGTTTCGCCATACGCGAATGTCAGCACATTAGTCGCGTAATCTTTCTCTCGATAGTCGCGATTAAGCGTGCGACCTTCGGATTCATCGACAAAGCGTAGAGTTAATTCTGCCGGACCCAGCAGCGCCGCCTGAACCCAGCGACGCAGCAGCGCGCGCGGCAAGTCAGCCGCGAGGCGATCGTCAGCAAACTGCACTGATAACGTGAGCTTATTTTTTGCGGCCATCACGCAAGGTTTCCGCTGCGACCGTTGCCGCGCTGGCGGCATCATAGGCATCAACGATACGGCCCACGAGTGGATGACGCACCACGTCCGCACTGGTAAAGCGCGTGAAAGCAATGCCGCGCACTGATGACAATACCGTCAGCGCATCCACCAGGCCACTTTTCTGACCGCGTTGCAAATCAATCTGTGTCACATCGCCGGTCACCACCGCTTTGCTACCAAAGCCTATGCGTGTGAGGAACATCTTCATTTGCTCTGGGGTGGTGTTCTGCGCCTCATCCAGAATGATGAATGCATGATTCAGCGTC
>CANKWG010000224.1 GCA_947487325.1 Oxalobacteraceae bacterium
TGCGCCGATCGGATGTCCGATCGCGATCGCGCCACCATTGACATTGATCTTGCTGGTGTCCCAGCCCATTTCCCTGTTAACAGCGATCGCCTGTGCAGCGAAGGCTTCATTGATCTCCATGAGATCGAGATCTTGCGGCGTCCAACCTGCGCGTTTGAGGCACAACTGACTGGCCGATACCGGGCCCATGCCCATGATGCTGGGGTCCAGTCCGGCGGATGCATAAGCGCGTATCTTGGCCAATGGCTTCAGGCCGAGTTGGCTTGCTTTGGTGGCGCTCATCATCATCACTGCTGCGGCGCCGTCATTGATACCTGATGCATTGCCTGCGGTGACCGTACCTTCTTTGTTGAACGCAGGGCGCAGTGATGACAATGCCTCTAGTGTGCTGCCTAGCTTGATATATTCGTCGCTATCAAAAATGGTGCTGCCTTTTTTGCCGGCAATTTCTAGTGGCAGTATTTCGTCCTTGAATTTTCCGGCCTTTTGCGCAGATTCTGCTTTGTTTTGCGAGGCGAGCGCGAATTCATCTTGTTCTGTGCGTGAAATATTGAATTTCTTTGCGACGTTCTCTGCGGTGACGCCCATGTGATACTGGTTGTAGACGTCCCAGAGACCATCAACAATCATCGTGTCCGTCAGTTTTGCATCACCCATGCGAAAGCCATCGCGCGAGTTGTTCAACACATGGGGCGATGCGCTCATGTTTTCCTGGCCACCTGCAATGATGATCTCGGCATCGCCACAACGCAGTGCCTGTGCCGCCAGATGTGTGGCCTTCAGACCGCTACCGCAGACTTTGTTAATGGTCATAGCGGGCACATGGTCAGGGAGGCCACTGCGTATGACGGCCTGCCGGGCAGCGTTTTGTCCGACGCCTGCAGTCAGTACTTGCCCGAGAATGACTTCACTGATCAGTGAAGGATCGACCCCGGTTTGTGCGATTAAACCTTTGATCACATGCGCGCCCAATTCGGTCGCCGGTATCTTGGCGAGCGTTCCTCCAAATTTGCCCACCCCGGTTCTGGCGGCAGCGACAATAACGACTTCATCCATTACTTTTCTCCAGTGACTGAATCCACGCTCAGTAAATCAAAAACTGACATTCAAGCGATCCGACATGATGAAAAATCGACTCGCGAAAAGCGATAAATTTTAAAGACGAGTGATTTCAGGCAATTGATACTAGTCAAGCTTTATTCAGATCAATGATCTGGTGAATGGCTCTACAAAAGCGCACATTCGCCGCAGGGCACTATCCTGCGTAGAGCAGGTTGCTAAAAACGGAATTTTGAGGAAGATCTAACAGCCGCCGGGATCGCAGATTTACCCGTCTCTAGGGGTGCTTCGCCCGGTTATATTGTTATTTGACCAGCTAAGTCGGTATGTCCGGATAATATCGCGGCACTACGCGCTGGGGAAGGAAATTTCACATCCGAAAAGCCGATCGGCAAGAAACTCAAAAGAAGATTATCAAATTAAGATGAGTGTTCGGTAGTAACCCCGCTCAGCTTTCGAACTTTGAGCTGTTGTTTCATTAATGCCTTACTGAGAATCTTGTAGGTATCCATATCGAACACCGGTCGCCTGGGCGATTTTTCCATCAAATCCTGCAGGGCCTCGTCAGATTCCGCGGTACCCAGATAACACCAGTTATTCACCAAATGTACGGCGGTCTTGCCACTGCTGCCCTGTTCAATCAGGCCGACCGCACCCTCATAGGGCCAGGTCTCCACGCGTAGCCCTGAAAGCGCCGCGCGCAAGCGTGCGTGATGCAGGGCTTCCGCTTCTTTGCCGATGCACACACCTTTGCAACGCTGCAGTTGCCATCCGAAACAAGGTTTGTTTGATTGTGCGCGGCCTTCAAGACCGAGTTGCACTAGACAGAGCTGATGCTGCTCGGCGAGTTCTCGTAGTGTGCTCTCGGCTTTGCGTTTGGAACTGAACAAGCCATAGACAGAATCCGTGCGACCGAAATCTGCATCACTCGCATAACTGAGTTCTGGTGCTGCATGAAAGCCGGCGTCGTCCTTGAGGCGCCAGGCGCACAAACTACCTTGACGTCGCAATTTGCGATTGTGGATGGGCTGCAGCGATTTCACTAACTGTGCTTCGAGCAGTAGTGCACCGATTTCCCCCACGGTTTCGCGCCATTCGATGCGATGCAGTTGCTGTGAAAGACGCATTTCTTTGTAGAGCTTGTGGTCGGCACTAAAGTGCGACATCACGCGCTGACGCAGATGCACACTTTTGCCGACATAAAGCGGCAAATCATTTTCGCCATAAAACAAATAAACGCCCGGTGTGTCGGGTAAATGATCCAGCGTGTCGCTGGGCAGATGCGACGGCAGGCTGGGGCGCTGCAACAAGGTCTTGAATCCGCCGGTACTTGCTGCTCCAGTTTTTGCCAGAATTGCCATATCAGATCCGCGTCAGCCAGTGCGCGGTGTCGCCCATCTGGTATGAGCTGATGTCGTGAAATCAAGGCATCAAGATTGTGCCACGACTCTTCGGGAAAAAGTGCCCTTGATAGTTTGACGGTACACAGTACTTCGGAACGAAAGCTGTAGCCTGCTTCACTAAAAGCATTGCGCAGAAAGCCGTAATCAAAGCGTGCATTGTGCGCAATGAACAAGGCATCCTGCAAACGCTCATGCAATGCTGCGGCCAGTTGTGCAAAAGACGGTGCGGTACGCACCATTTCATTGTTGATACCGGTCAAACCCTGAATGAACACCGGGATTGAAACGCCAGGATTGACCAGACTGGACCAGTGCGTGGCGTTACCGCTGCGGTCAACTTCGACCAATCCGATTTCGGTGATGCGGTCTACCGCCGGGTTGGCGCCCGTGGTTTCCAGATCAAGGAAGATCAATTTTTCAAAGTTCATGCAGGAAGAATGTGGAGAGTCAAACATGACCGAGATCGATATGCGAAATTGGGAGTCTAGACTTTTACAAGTATATCGTCAGGATAAGGGTAATCATGGAATCACAAGTCACAGACTGGGGCGCTTCGCTGATGGCATCACTGACTAGTGCCATGTCGCTTTTCTTTGCTGCTATACCGCGCCTGTTTGGCTTTATCGTTATTGTCATTGTGGGCTGGATCGTGTCTGCGCTGCTGGCCAAGGCGATCGCTATGCTGTTACGCAAAGCGCATTTCAATCAATTAGCCGAACGGTCCGGCTTTGCAGATTTTGTCGGCAAGACGGGTACTGAAACAGATTCAGCAGGCATGATCGCATCCATCGCAAAGTGGTTTGTACGTCTCATCGTGTTGGTCGTTGCCTTTGATGCACTGGGATTGCCCGCGGTATCGGAGGTGTTGCGCGATCTTTTGTTGTGGTTGCCCAATCTCGCCGTCCCGCCGGTGGTGCTGGTC
>CANKWG010000225.1 GCA_947487325.1 Oxalobacteraceae bacterium
TCGCTCCCCGCGAAAGCTGGGATCCAGTGTCTTTCGTAGTGAACCAGATGACTATCAACAAGGTGGATACGCCACCAATCAGGCCAGCATCTGACGATGTGTACTAATCGCTTCGCGCACGATGGCACTCATGCTGTCGGCATCGCCGGTATCCAGGCTCGCCACGATCACACGACGCATGCGCGGATCCCAGAAGCGCTTGAGATGCGTTGCGATATCCTTCTCCGCTTCTGCGCGATTGGGCATGCTCTCGAAGAACTGACCAATCTGGTTGGCCATTTTGATTAACTGTTGACTGTCCATAATTTAGTTCTCCAACCGTTCCGGGTGGGTGTAGATCACATACGAGTGGTCACGCATGAAACCAATGAGTGTCACCCCTGCGCTCTCTGCCAGATTGACCGCAAAACTGGTCGGCGCCGAGATGGCAGCGACCAGACCGATATTCATAATGGCCGCTTTCTGCACCATTTCATAACTTGCGCGGCTAGTGATCAGCAGCGCACCTGTACTCAAATCCGTTTGTCGTGTAACGAGCGCACCAATTAACTTGTCCAGGGCATTGTGCCGACCAACATCTTCGCGCACCAGCGTCACCTGACCTTGGGCATCCATCCACGCAGCCGCATGCGTAGCACCGCTTTGCTGCTGCAGCGGTTGCAGCGCTTGCATCGCGCGCATCCCGGCCAATAGCTGATGATCCGCAAAATGCTGTCGATGCGTGACCGGCGTAACCACGCGACGCACCTGATCCAGCGCCTCGGTACCGCACAAACCACAGCCCGTGCGACCCGTCATATTGCGGCGACGCTCTTTGAGTGCGACGAAACGTTCTGAGGCAATCTGCAGGTGCACCAGCAAACCATCGTCGCGCTGCTCGACCTCGGCCTCATGCAACTCGGACGGCTGAGCGATGATGCCTTCGGTCAGAGAAAACCCCAGCGCAAAATCTTCCAGATCATTCGGCGAGGCCAGCATCACCACATGCGAGATGCCGTTGTACTCCAGCGCGACGGGAACTTCCACTGCGAGCACATCGGCCGAGACCGCGCGTTCGCCATCCCGGCAGCGCAGCACCGATACTTCGGCCAGGGTCTCTGAGCCCTGCATCAGTGCTTCACTGTTCGGGAGCTGGCCCATGCTCAGTCGACTTTGGCCAGTTCCAGCTGCTCTTTGTTAAAGCGCTCATATTCGCGCTGCCATTCGGACGGCTGTGTCACCGGCATCACCTGAACCGCAGTCACCTTGTACTCGGGGCAGTTGGTCGCCCAGTCGGAGTTGTCGGTGGTGATCACATTCGCGCCGGATTCCGGGAAATGGAACGTGGTGTAGACCACACCCGGCTGCACATTTTCCGAGACGGTTGCGCGCAGCACCGTCTGACCGGAGCGTGATTCGATACCAACCCAGTCATCCTGACGTATGCCGCGCTCTTCAGCGTCATGCGGATGAATCTCCAACCGGTCTTCACTATGCCAACGCACGTTCTCGGTACGACGCGTTTGCGCGCCTACGTTGTACTGCGAAAGAATACGACCCGTGGTCAAGATCAGCGGGAAGCGCTTGGTAACCTTCTCATCGGTAGGCACATATTGCGTGATGATGAAACGACCCTTGCCGCGAACGAAGGCATCAATATGCATGATCGGCGTGCCTTCAGGCGCATTTTCATTACAAGGCCACTGCACGCTGCCGAGCTTGTCGATCGTCTTGAACGACACGCCATGGAAAGTCGGCGTCAGCGCGGCAATCTCGTCCATAATTTCGGAGGGATGCTGGTACTGCATGGGATAGCCAAGTGCGTTGGCCAAGAGCTGCGTGACTTCCCAGTCCGAATAGCCGGCCTTGGCAGGCATCACCTTGCGTACACGCGAGATGCGGCGCTCGGCATTGGTGAAGGTGCCGTCTTTCTCCAGGAAGGAAGAACCCGGCAGGAAGACGTGTGCATATTTCGCAGTCTCATTCAGGAACAAGTCCTGCACGACGATGCATTCCATCGCCGACAGAGCGGCCGAGACGTGTTGCGTATCAGGATCCGATTGCACAATGTCTTCACCCTGGCAGTACAGACCCATGAAGCTGCCATCCAGTGCGGCATCAAACATGTTCGGAATACGCAGGCCCGGTTCAGGATTGAGCGTGCAATTCCAGCGCGCTTCAAATTCGGCGCGGGCAATGCTGTCAGAGATGTGGCGATAGCCCGGCAACTCATGCGGGAAGGAGCCCATGTCGCAGGAACCCTGCACATTGTTCTGGCCGCGCAGCGGATTGACACCTACGCCTTCACGACCGACGTTGCCGGTTGCCATCGCCAGATTCGCGATACCCATCACCATCGTTGAGCCTTGCGCGTGCTCGGTAACACCCAGACCGTAATAGATCGCAGCATTGCCGCCGCTTGCGTACAGGCGCGCCGCAGCACGAAGGGTCTCTGCCGGAATATCCGTTACGGCTTCCATCGACTCCGGAGAATTCTCGGCACGTGCAGCGAAGGTACGCCATTCGTTAAACGACTGCATATCGCAGCGTTCGTTGACAAAATCTTCCTTGACCAAACCTTCGGTGACGATGACGTGCGCCATCGCAGAAATCACGGCAACGTTGGTGCCGGGCTTGAGTTTCAGATGGTGGTCGGCCTGATAGTGCGCGCCCTTAACCATTTCGGTGGTGCGCGGATCAACGACGATCAGCTTGGCGCCCTGACGCAGCCGACGCTTCATCTGCGATGCAAACACCGGATGCGCGGCAACCGGATTGGCGCCGATGACCATGATCACGTCTGCGTGCATCACTGAATCAAAAGTCTGAGTACCCGCCGACTCACCCAGCGTTTGTTTCAAACCATAGCCGGTCGGGGAATGGCAAACGCGCGCGCAAGTGTCGACGTTGTTGTTACCAAAAGCGGCGCGCACGAGTTTTTGTACCAGATAGGTTTCTTCGTTCGTGCAGCGTGAGGAAGTGATGCCACCGATCGAATCCTTGCCATACTTGGCCTGAATACGACGGAACTCACTGGCGGCGTAGCCGATGGCTTCTTCCCAAGATACTTCCTGCCAAGGGTCGGTGATCTTCTTGCGGATCATTGGCTTGAGCATGCGATCCTGGTGCGTCGCATAGCCCCACGCAAAACGACCCTTCACGCAGGAGTGACCGTGATTCGCTTTACCGTCTTTGTGCGGCACCATGCGCACAACTTCATTGCCTTTCATTTCAGCTTTGAACGAGCAACCCACGCCGCAGTAGGCGCAGGTGGTGATCGCGCTGTGCTCTGCCTGACCCATCATGATCACGGTTTTTTCAGTGAGCGTTGCGGTCGGGCAGGCCTGCACGCAGGCGCCGCAGGAAACGCAATCTGATTCCATGAAGCTGTCGTTCTGACC
>CANKWG010000226.1 GCA_947487325.1 Oxalobacteraceae bacterium
TCTTGCCGCAGAGACCACCGCGCTGGCCTCAGCGCAAATCAGGCAGAACGGTGCGATGGCCATGCTAGCGCAGGCTAATATCTCGCAAGATATGGTGGCTTATTTGTTGAAGCAATACATCAGTTAAGCACTAAATGATCTGCTGCCGTGTTCTCAATAATTAGACCAACCGCACCAAATCCCCATAAGCCTCCAGCGCCGGATCCGAGGTCAGCAAAAACATCGGCTCCGCCATCGCCTGTGCTACCAGCATGCGGTCAAACGGGTCGCGATGATGATCGGGCAACTGGCTTAACTGCAGCGTGTGCGCGAGGTTCACCGGCAAGGTGATCAGACCATTCTGGGTCATGCCCTCGGCCATGATCTCTGGTGACACCGGCAATTTACCGGCGCGCCATTTGATGCCGGCCTCCCAGAACGACACCACGCTCACAAAGACCTGATCGGCATCTTCGATCATCCGATGCGCCTGTTTCGGCAGGGCGGGGGAATCAATCAGCCACCAAAGGTAAATGTGCGTATCCAGGAGCAAATTCACACTTTGCCCTCAAAGGCATCGAGGATGTCCTCATGGAGCGGCTCAAAAAAGCTGTCTGGTACCTCGAAACGGCCTTTCATGCTGCCTGCTTTGCGCACCGGCTTCGGGTTTTGCAAAGCGACTAGCTTCGCCACCGGTGTGCCCGCTCGGGCGATGATGACTTCCTCGCCGCGTTCGGCGGCTTCGATGAGTTTTGACAATTGTGTTTTCGCTACGTGAATATTGACGGGATCCATCGCTGCCTCGGCGCTTGAAATAATTATTAGCTAATTCTAGCTAACTTGACCGCTGTGTCCAACTAAATTTGCCAAAGTTTTAATTTTTGACATCGGCAAAGTCTCTCTAACGGCAGTCGTTCTGCTATGTGCGCAGATACATATGAAGGTCAGCCGGGCAGATAAACTGGGCGATGAGCAAATGAACAGGCTGCCCAACTCGGCCAACAGGCACCCATTTTGCAAATAGCCACCTCGTGGGTACATAAGCGAATGGACTGTCGACTTTCCGTCCCCCCCAAAAGCGGACGGCTTCTTCCTCCCCCGGCAAACCCCTGCCGATCCGACAGATCCCCTGAAAACCCGCATATTTCCTTGCTGAATTATCTGGCACACGGATTGCTATGAAGAAAGCACTCAATGTTTTCAGAGGCAATCAAAGTGACAGCACCTACAGAAATCTCGCATCCTGCTTTGTGGCTAGACCCGAAGTCTGCGGTTGGCCCGAATGAGCGTGAACAGCTTGCTGCTGCCGGACTGCAGCTGCTGCCGGTCGCCACACTCGACGACCTGAAGCAGGGGCTGGCTCGTGCGCGGCTGGTAGTCATTCGCCTGATGACTGACGTCAGTCTGCTGGAAGAGGTCAAGAAACTTACCCAATCGTTCGGACATGCCGTGCCAGTGTTGTGCCGCATTGACCGCAATCGTTTCGAGCTTGCAGTGGAAGCGATGCGTTGCGGTGCTTATCAGGTGGTGGCGGCTGATGAATGGTCGGTGGATGTCTGGCGCAATTCTTTGTCTCTGGCGCCGCGCCGTCCCGAGCCGCAGCGCAGTGGTCCGCAGACCTTTGTCTTTGTTGATCCCAATAGTCAGCATCTGCTTGAACTCGCACGTCGTGTCGCGCAGACGCAGGTGTCCGCGCTGGTCACCGGTCCTACGGGCGCAGGTAAAGAAGTCCTCGCCCGTGTGCTGCATGATGCCTCACCACGTCGCAATGGTCCTTTCGTTGCCATGAATTGCGCTGCACTGCCTGAAAACCTGATTGAAGATTTATTGTTTGGTCACGAGAAGGGCGCCTTTACCGGTGCCTTGAAAGAGCATCGTGGACTGTTCGAACAAGCGCATGGCGGCACGATCTTCCTGGATGAAATCGCCGAGATGCCGTATCACCTTCAAACCAAACTCCTGCGCGTGCTGCAGGAACGCAAAATTACACGTCTTGGTGGTAATGCGCCCATCGAACTCGATGTACGTCTGGTCGCCGCCACCAACAAGGATTTGCGTGAAGCGATTGCAGAGCGTGAGTTCCGTGAAGATCTCTATTTCCGTATCAGCGCCTTCAAATTGTCAGTGCTGCCGCTGCGCGAGCGGCCGGGCGATATTCTGCCGCTGGTCATGCAATTCCTACGCACCTATGGTCCCGTGGATCGTCAGATCGAACTCTCGCCGCGTGCGATCGAACTGCTTCAGCACTATCGCTGGCCAGGCAATGTACGTGAATTGCAAAACGTCGTTCAGCGCGCGCTGGTACTTTCTAACAGCGACATCATCACTGAAGCCGAACTCATGTTCGATGAAACTGATGAAAGGCCTTTCGCGCCACCGATATCGCAACCCCTCGCCGTTTCGACCCATTCGCAACTGATGAAATATGGTCAGCGTGAAATTGCTGATGCGCACAATGCCGAAGCTGTCGATCTATCGACGGCCGTCAAGAGCAGCGAGTATCAGGCCATCATGGCTGCGATTCAATCGACGCGTAACCGTAACGAAGCTGCAAAAAAACTCGGTATCAGTCCCCGTTCGCTGCGATACAAGATGGCGCAATTCCGCGAACGCGGCACACCCATGGCCGTAGCCGCTTGAGCAGGGAGTCAATAACATGATCAATAAAATTAACAGCCAGGCCAATATTGAATCGATGTTGGCTACGCTCCGTCAGCATCAGGTGGATTCGTCTGGCAAGACCACGCCACCTTTGCTCACCGTACCGGCACCTGAGGTCGGCAAGCCTACCTTTGGTGAAGCGATTGAAGCCGCTGTCATTAAGACCAATGATACTCAGCAGCATGCGAGTAGTTTGCGTCAGGCCTATGACCGTGGTGAAGATGTTCCCCTGACCGATGTTGTGCTAGCGATGCAGAAATCCTCGCTGGCATTCGAAGCGACGATGCAGATACGAAACAAAGTATTGAAGGCTTACGAAGATATTTTGAATATGCCTGTGTAATCCAGCAGATGACCGAGCAGACAAACAAGCAGATGACTGAACAGAGAGTGAATCATGGCTGAAGCGACAATGAACCCAAGCGGCATGCCGCCGCAACTGCCACCGGCGAACCCTAACGGCGCCGGTGATGGTACTGCAGCGGCATTACCCATCGCGACATCCGGCATGCCGGCACCGGGTACGCAATTGCCTGAAGCCCTGCGTGGCGTCAACAATGGCGTCTCCGCCTTCCGCGACTGGATCGATGGCGTACTCAAACAGCCTAGCGTTCGTCGCGCCCTGATTCCGCTGATGATTCTGCTGGTTTTGGTGATTGCTGCAATGTCGTTCCAGTTCAGCCAGAGCACACCTTATCGTCCCATCATGCCC
>CANKWG010000227.1 GCA_947487325.1 Oxalobacteraceae bacterium
CCTTTACTTTGGCACTCTCACTCCCGTCAGCCGATGAAAACTGGCTGGCCGGTTTTGCCCGGGGCTTGTTTGCGCTGGCCGATGCCGAGGGCATACGATTGATCGGCGGTGATACGACACGCGGGCCGCTTAATCTCTGTATTACTGCGATGGGCAGCGTTCCTGTAGACGAAGCCTTACGGCGCGATGCCGCAAAGAACGGTGACGATCTCTGGGTCTCGGGCACGCTCGGCGACGCGCGACTGGCACTGGAAGTCTTGCAGGGTAATCTCACACTAACACCCGCATTATTGTCCTTGGCTGAAGAGCGACTGCACCGCCCCACCCCGCGCTGCGCACTGGGTATGGCTTTGCGCGGTATCGCGCATGCGGCGATTGATGTGTCGGATGGATTGCTAGGCGACCTTGGTCACCTACTCGCACGCTCGCAACTGGGCGCAGAGATTGACGTTGCATCATTACCGGCCGGATCCGCGCTCTCGCAACAGCCCGCGGACCAGCAGACTGACTACATGCTCAACGGTGGCGACGATTACGAGTTATGTTTTACTGCGCCGCCCGAGCAACGCGATGCGGTGTTGTCAGCTGCAGCATCAGCCAACACACCCGTGACCCGCATTGGTCGCCTCAAATCGGGTGCGGGTATACAGATACTCGATACTGCGGGCAAGTCACTACCCTTCACTTCACAATCGTTCGATCATTTCGGCAAAGATATCTGATGCTGCCTAATTCACCTGACTCTTCTAGCTCTTCTAACTCATCCAACTCGGCTGATTCAGCCGATACGTCTACCACGCTTCTGAATGCAGCGGCCACGACCTATCGAATGCCGATGCGGCGCCCGAACGTCAACTTCATGCTGTCCCACCCTGTGCACTGGGTCTCGTTGGGATTTGGAAGCGGCCTCTCACCCATCATGCCGGGCACGATGGGTACCTTGTTTGGCTGGCTGAGTTTTTATGTATTGACGATGCGCTGGCCAGAATTTTTTACGCCTGCAGTGTGGGGGGCCATCATCGTGGTCGGATTTGTTGTGGGTATCTGGCTGTGCGATAAAACTGGACAAGCGCTGGGTGTGCCAGATCATGGCGCTATCGTCTGGGATGAAATCATTGCTATCTGGCTGGTGATGGTATTCGTGATGCCTGCCAGCTTTAAGGCGCAGCTGGTAGCGTTTCTGATTTTTCGCGCATTCGACATGGTCAAGCCACCACCGATACGACAATTCGAACGGCGCTACAAGAACGGTTTTGGGGTGATGGGGGATGATCTGATTGCTGCGTTTTTTACGCTGTTGGTGCTGGCGTTGTGGCGGGTGGTGTGAGGGGATGTGGGAGTCTTTCTGGCGGGTGATGTGAACTAAATGCTTTGAATGATGCGATGTTTTTTTTCTTATTAAAGTCATCTAGCAAACAATCAAAGACACTGGATCCCGGCCTGCGCCGGGATGACGTTCATAGTGTAGTTGCCCTCAAAACTGTCATCCCGGCGAAAGCCGGGATCCAGCGTCTTTCGTTGCACACCCAGAGAATTTGAATAAAAAATAGGAAGCCGTGAATGACAATGCAATACCAACGCCCGAACCCGCACCGCAGGAGACCTGAATGCATCACCTGACCGACCTCGCCACACAAGTAGGGCACGCCCTGCAGCAGCGCGGCTGGAAGTTAGCTACGTGCGAATCCATCACGGGTGGCGGTATTTCTCAGGCCATTACCGATATCGCCGGCTCATCTGAGTGGTTTGACTGCGGCTTGGTCACCTATTCGAATGCATCAAAAACCCGGTTTCTTGATGTCCCTAAAACACTGCTGGCTCAGCACGGCGCAGTCAGCGAAGCCGTCGCTGCGGCGATGGTGCGTGGTGCGCTGGCTCACACTGATGCGCAAATCAGTTTGTCCACCACGGGTATTGCCGGACCGGGCGGGGCAGTGCCGGGCAAACCGGTAGGCACCGTCTGTTTTGGCTGGGCGCATGGCAGCATCGTGCATACTGAGCGTTTGGTGTTCACCGGCGATCGCGAGGCAGTACGAGCCCAGACCGCCGAACATGCACTGCAAGGATTGTTGACTTTCATGGAGCGTTTATAAATGCTGAATAATTTCACCCGCGAGCAACGCGACGTCAATGGCGTGCGCATCAACTTTCGTCACGGCGGAAAAGGCCCTCCTCTCTTGCTGCTGCACGGCTATCCACAAACGCACGTGATCTGGCATAAGGTCGCAGATGCACTCGCCGAAAAATTCACACTGGTGATGCCGGATTTGCGCGGTTATGGCGATTCATCAAAACCGAAAGGCGATGCCGATCATGGAAATTATTCCAAGCGTGCGATGGCACAAGACATGGCCGAGCTGATGCAAAGTCTGGGACACGAACGCTATGCGGTCTGCGGCCATGATCGCGGTGGCCGCGTGGCACACCGCTTGGTGCTGGATCATGCAGCGCATATCAGCCAACTGATGCTGATTGATATTTCACCGACGCGCACCATGTTCGAGAAAACCGACAAGCCATTTGCAGACGCCTACTACCACTGGTTCTTTCTCGCACAACCGTCTCCGCTGCCTGAGACGCTCATCGGCAGCAATGCGCGTTTCTTCATTGATTATTCGCTGGGTGGCTGGGGTTCGGGCGGCACGAATTTTTTTGCCCCGGAAGCACTCGAAGAATACCGCCGTTGCTTCTGCGACCCCGACATGATTCACGCCGGCTGCGAAGACTATCGCGCAGCATCCACCATCGATCTGGTGCACGATCAGGATCACGAAAGCAACAAGATAGGCTGCCCGGTGCATGTGGTTTGGGGCACCAACGGCGTGGTGGGCAGATTGTTTTCGCCGATCGAGGACTGGCAGGCAAAAGCTTCAGGCAATGTTACCGGTCGCGCCCTGCAATCGGGTCACTTCATTCCAGACCAAGTGCCGGAAGTTTTATTGGAAGAGATGCTGGGATTTTTTGAACGCTAGCGAGCTTCAACATCGACGTTTGATGCTTTAGAGCGCACATGGATCCCAGCTTTCGCTGAGATGACAATACCTCAACATGCTTGACGGAACTGATTCACTGCATCCCGAGTCTCGCGCGCAACGCGTGCTGCCGCTGCAGCAAAGTCTTCACGGGCCTCAGGCTTTGCATACAAAATCGCCCGCGAAGAATTGATCATCATCCCGGTGCCGTCGGCGGTTTGTCCGGCCTCGACGGTGGCTTTGATGTCACCGCCTTGTGCACCGATACCGGGCACTAGCAAAGGCATATCGCCAACGATGGCGCGTACCTCAGCGAGCTCTTGCGGGAAGGTCGCGCCGACCACCAGACCGCACTGGCCGTGGCGATTCCACTTTGAG
>CANKWG010000228.1 GCA_947487325.1 Oxalobacteraceae bacterium
CCTTGTCCTTTTTGATCTGCATCGTTGCACCACGCTGATAGGCAAGCTCAATGAATTTCTGATCATCGGTATCGCGGCAGAGCGGGAGCTTGATGCTTTCAGTGGGGGTGATGTCTGCACACGGTTTGATCAGCGCATCAAACTCGGCGCGAACGGCTGTTTGCCTTGCCTCATCCAGCCCGAGATGTGTATAGCCAAGCACGATATGCCACTCCATTCTGCAGTCCGCGCGAGTCACTGCCTCGACTTCGCCATTCGTGAGTGCGTGCATCAGTTTTAGCCAGCGCGGGTCGCGAAAGACAAACAGGTCCAAGCACACATTGGTATCGAGGACGATGCGGTTGGGGGATTTGGGTATCATTCAGTAAATTTTTTCTGTGGTGCGCTATGCTAATTGTTCTATCACCCGCCAAAACGCTGGACTATGAATCGCCCCTCAGCGTCAAAACGCATACCCAGCCGGATTTTATCCCGCGCTCGTCCGAGCTGATTGCTCTGTTGCGCGAGATGTCGCCGACAAAGATCGGTAGTCTGATGAAGATTTCCGATTCGCTGGCTCACTTGAACGCGGGACGGTATGCGAGTTGGTCAAAAAAATTCAATTTCGATAACGCTCGTCAAGCACTGCTGGCCTTCAATGGTGATGTGTACGAGGGGCTGGATGCGGCAAGTCTGAGCGAGAAGCAGCTCGGCTGGGCGCAGGATCATTTGCGTATCTTGTCGGGTCTGTATGGTGTGTTGCGACCACTCGACCTCATGCAGCCCTACCGGCTCGAGATGGGGACCAAGCTGCCCAATGCGCGCGGCAAGGATTTGTATGCATTCTGGGCAGATGAAGTGACCGCGGCATTGAATGCTTCACTGCAGGCACAGAAAAGCAGGGCGTTGGTGAACCTCGCTTCGGAGGAGTATTTCAAGTCAGTGAAGGCGTCATCGCTCGCAGTACCTGTGATCACACCCGTATTTGAAGATTGGAAGGGCGGCAAATACAAAATCATTTCTTTTTATGCGAAACGCGCGCGTGGTTTGATGGCGCGCTTTGCGATCGAAAAGAAGATTACCCGACCTGAGTCGTTGAAGGATTTTGATAGTGAGGGGTATGCGTTCGATCCGAAGGGGTCGGATGACAGTCATTGGTTGTTCAGGCGCCGTATTCCCGAATAGGCTCTCTCAGAGTAAGCGACTAGTAATAAACAACTAGTAATGAACGACTAGTTCATCTGGTTGCTACCCAGATCACGCAATTCTTCAGGTACGTCGTTTGAAAGAAACCTACCAGAACTTCCACCAGGACTTGGTCGCGGCTTCCTGATCGGATGCTCTTACCGTGGAACTGACCTGATAGTTGAGCTGGAATACGCGCTCGGCGTCGTCGCGCAAATCAGTCAGTCCCATTGCGTTGTAAGCCTGAATCTGGATGCGCAATGCGTTGCGTACGGATGGGGATCCGGAATAGTCGCGAGTGACCACTTGCGCGCGGTTGACTGCGGCGAGGTGAGCGCCTTTCTTCAGGTAGTAGCTGGCCACATGGACTTCGTACTGCGCCATCGCTTCGATTAGATATTTAAGGCGATCGCGTGAGTCGTCGGCGTATTGGCTTTCAGGGAAGCGGTCGACCAGTTGTTTAAATGCTTCGAAAGCAGCGCGTGCGGCTTTGGGATCGCGCTCGGTCGGATCCTGACGACTGATGAAGTCGAACAAGGATTTCTTGTCATTGAAATTGGCCAGACCACGCAGGTAATACATGTAGTCGACGTTGGGATGATTCGGATACAGGCGAATGAATCGCTCCACCGCCGCCAGGCATTGTGCCTGATCATTCTGACGGTAATAGGCATAAGCGGTGTCCATCTGCGCTTGCTGGGCGAATTTGCCGAACGGATAACGCGACTCGAGTTTCTCGTAATACTTGATTGCCTTCTCGTAACCGCCGCTCTGCAGCTGTTCCTTGGCCTCAGCGTATAATTTCTCGGGCGCCCAGCCTTTGGTTTCATCGGCCTTTTCACCGAGTGAGCCACAAGCCGACAGCAGCAGCGCCAGCGTGAACACAGCATATTGCATAAAAGTCTTGAGCATGGGACGGCACGTGAGCAGGTCGGAAACGACGCCGATTATAGCCGATGGACACGCCATTGAAACGACAGAACATGAATGACCCGGCAGGGCAGTACGACGATGATGTAATTGAGGATGTGGAGGATTTTGATCTTGCGCCCCTTAGCCTGACCGTCGGCATTGAACATCGTGGCACTCGCCTCGATAAAGTGCTGTCGCAGTGCCTGCCGCAGTTTTCCCGTTCGCGCCTTCAGCAATGGATTGAGCTGGGTCTGGTGACGGTTGATGGTAAGCCTGCCGGTATACGAGAGATCATGCTGGGCGATGAGCGCATTGTTGTATCGCCTCGGCCCGATCCCTCTTCATTGTCATTTGTGGCAGAACCGATACCCCTGTCGATCGTGCATGAAGATGATGCGCTGCTCGTTATCGACAAACCCGTTGGCATGGTGGTGCATCCGGCGGCGGGTAACTGGACCGGTACGTTGCTCAACGGATTACTGCATCGTTGGCCGGCGCTGCAGGGCGTGCCGCGGGCGGGCATCGTGCACCGCCTAGACAAGGACACCACCGGTCTGCTGGTGGTCGCCAAGACGCTGAGTGCGCAAACCAGTTTGGTGCGGCAGCTACAAGACCGCAGCATGAGCCGTCAGTATCTTGCGCTGGTCTGGGGGCAGCCTGTATCCGGCGGACGAATTGAGGCGGCGATTGCGCGCCATCCGCGTGAGCGCACCCGCATGGCGGTCAGTCAGTCGATGCCGGCCAAGCCGGCGGTCACCCATTACACGCGGCCGGCGCGCGGTGTACTTGATGGCAAGCCGGTATCGCTCTTGGAATGTCGGCTTGAAACAGGGCGCACACACCAGATCCGCGTGCATCTGCAATCCATCGGTTTTGCGCTGGTGGGTGATGCGGTGTACGGCAAATCACACCTGACTGCCTTGTTCCCCCGCCAGGCTTTGCATGCCGAGCGTCTGGGTTTGGTGCATCCATCCACCGGTGAACTTTGCGAATGGCATGCGCCACTACCCACGGATATGGCGGCGCTCTTGGAACGCTCAGGTATTGTTCACTGAATGCAGACCCTGACGATAGACTGGCCTGACTTGCCCGCTGGTGTGGGCGTGCTCTCCACCTTGCGCAGTGGCGGCGTCAGCGTCGGTTCTTATGGTGCCACCGGCGATCATGGCGGCGGACTCAATCTGGGTCTGCATGTGGGTGATGAGCCGGCGGCGGTCGAGCAAAAC
>CANKWG010000229.1 GCA_947487325.1 Oxalobacteraceae bacterium
GCATCGCATCCAGGCGCGCCGATTGCATGCGCTTGAAGGTGATATCTGCTTCGGATTCTTCGATCATGCGGCGCTGCTGCACAACGTCCTGCAAGCCATAGGCCATCCACGCATCGGCGGGCAAGCCGTCGCGCCCTGCGCGCCCTGTCTCTTGGTAATAGCCTTCTATGCTACGCGGCAGATCAAGGTGCGCCACGAATCTGACATCCGGTTTGTCGATGCCCATACCAAATGCAATCGTTGCCACCATGATGATGCCGTCCTCACGCAGAAAGCGAGACTGATGCTTACTGCGTATGGGCGTGTCCATGCCGGCATGGTAGGCCAACGCGCTGATACCGTTCTCACGTAGAAATTCAGCTGTCTCTTCGACTTTTTTGCGCGAGAGGCAGTAGACAATCCCGGCCTCGCCGGCGTGCTCGGCAGTGATGAAATCCAGCAGTTGCCGACGCACGTTTTCTTTTTCGACGATCTGATAGCGAATGTTCGGCCGATCAAACGAGGAAATAAATTGCTGCGCCTGATCGAGTTGTAATCTTTCGATGATTTCAGTACGGGTTTGCCCATCGGCGGTCGCCGTCAGTGCGATACGCGGTACGTCGGGATAGCGCTCATGCAGAACTGACAAGCGGATGTACTCCGGTCGGAAGTCATGGCCCCATTGCGATACGCAATGTGCTTCATCGATGGCAAACAGGGCAATGGGTACGCCATCCAGCATTTCAAGGCAACGCTGAGTCAGCAAACGCTCAGGCGCGATATACAAGAGATCCAGCTCACCTTGGCGCAGCGCACGCTCCACGCGCATGGCTTCGTCAAAGCTCTGACTGGAATTCAGAAACGCGGCGCGAACGCCGAGTTCGCCCAATGCATCGACCTGATCCTGCATGAGGGCGATGAGTGGAGAAATAACGATGCCGCATCCATTACGCAGCAAAGAAGGGATCTGATAACACAGCGACTTGCCGCCGCCGGTAGGCATAAGCACCAGCGCATCGCCACCACACGCGACCAACTGAACAATCTCTGCCTGCGATCCGCGAAAGGCAGGATAACCAAACACACTTTGCAATAAATGCAGTGCGCGTGCCGGTAAGTTTTGTTCAGAGGCAGCGGATGTTAATACGCCAGTCGTCGGCACCTTTTATTCCGCCCAGACCAGCAAGCCGGACCAGGCGGTCAACAAGACAACGAAACCGAAGACGATGCGATACCAGGCAAATATCGTGAAGTCGTGTGTGCTGATATACCGCAGCAACCAGCGTACACATAAAAAAGCAGAAACAAAGGCCGCCAATGCGCCCAGCCCAAACATGGGCAAATCGGCCAACGACAACAGATCGCGTTCTTTATAGAGCGAATAAATCGTCGCGCCGAATAGCGTGGGAATAGCAAGAAAGAAGGAAAACTCGGTAGCTGCCTTGCGCGATAAACCAAAAATCATGGCGCCAATGATGCTAGCGCCGGAACGACTGGTACCAGGAATCAGCGCGAAACATTGTGCGCAACCGACTTTGAAGGCATCAAGTACTGTCATATCGTCGACGGTATCAACGCGCGGCCCTTCAGGCTGTAAACGTTGACGACGCTCCACGATCAAAATAACGATGGCACCCACAATGAATGCCAGCGCGACCGGTACGGGCTTGAAGAGATGCGCCTTGATGATTTTGCCAAATAAAAGTCCGAGTACCACGGCGGGTAGGAAAGCGACGATCAGATTGATGACAAAACGACGCGCGACATTGTCACGATAAAAATTACGGGCGACATGCGCGATACGCTCGCGGTATTCCCAACACACAGCGAGCATGGCGCCAGCTTGGATAACGATTTCAAAGACTTTGACTTTCTCGCCGGTGAAATTGAGCAGACTGCCTGCAAGAATCAAATGTCCGGTGGAAGAGATGGGAAGAAATTCCGTCAGTCCTTCGACGACGCCCATGATGATGATTTTTACGGCAAGCAGAATTTCCATGCAATTAGCAGGCAAGAGAGGCAGAAGGAACGGCGTTAACGTGAACTGCTGGATGACAGCTATGAATGACTTGCTATCACTGCAGCTTACTGCGATTTAGGCTTACTTGGCAGGCTCGAAGCTTACCACGAGGCTGTCCTTGCGAGTCGTTATGCCGGTCGGAACGAAGCGCTTTCCGGCCACGACAAATGCGTCGGGCGCAAAGGTATACAACACCGTCTCACCAATCAGATCTTCCGCCAGTTGCTTACCCAGACGCGCAACCCGACTTGTGTAGTTGCCCGTGGCGGCATCAAGCTTGATATTTTCCAGACGCGGCTCTGTCAATAACACTACGCGCCGCGCCGGATCAATACGCAAACTACCCGAGACGAGCAACTCGCCTTGCCAGGGTGTTTTAATCAGCGGTGGTAGTACTTGTGCATCAAGGGCAATCAACATTCGATCGGCTGCCGGCTGAGTGGATAACACGGGATTACTGAGGGTGACATCGAGCAGACTGAAATAGCGCTCGGTGTAGGGGAATTTTTTCTGGATCGATTGCTGCAAGCGAGATAGCGGTATTTCAATTTCCTGCGGCGGTAGCAGGCTGGCGCAGCCAGAGAGCAAGGTTAGCAGCAGCAACGATGTCAAAACCAGCAAGCGCTGAACTTGCCACGAAAATCTCAAACCCACGCCATTCAACCCGCTCACCATGAACTACTCCCGATCAGGCAGCCGTAAGAAATTCCAACTGCTGCAAATAATGCAAAGCCTGTTCGCGATTATCGCCGCACATGTCTGTTGATGGCTTGAGGCTGACGCAGACGGCGGGTCGATCAGGATGCGCAAACAGCAGACAAGCGAAGGCCGCATCGAGTTGCACACAACGCACACCTGCAGGTTTGCCATCAGGCATACCCGGAATGGGTGAAGAAATAGACGGCGCAATACAACAAGCCGCACAGCCTGCGCGGCAGGCGTGCTCAGACTTATTCATAACGTAGCGCCTGAATTGGCAGCAAGCGTGCTGCTTTACGCGCCGGATAAAAACCAAAAAAGATACCGATCGCTGCCGAAAAACTCACTGCCAGCGCAATCGAGGCACTTGATAACTGTGTCTGCCAACCAGCAAACTCGGCGATCATCCAAGACCCCCCGACACCCAGCGCAACACCGATCAGGCCACCGACCAGAGACAAGGTAACCGCCTCAACCAAAAATTGCGTGAGTATGTCGGCACCGCGCGCACCAACAGCCATACGCAAA
>CANKWG010000230.1 GCA_947487325.1 Oxalobacteraceae bacterium
CTATTCCATATGCCAACCATAACTCAGCTATTTTCCTTGATTACGGATCGTGCCTCTGAGATCAGTTTATTTGCGTTGAGAATGGTCAATTCCTTATTTCTTACCGCATTGTTTATTGCCTGATTCAACTTTGTCTTTGCGGCAGTCTTTAACGCCAAGTACTTTTTATAATTTCGGCGTTTGCCTGAAAGCTCCTTGTAGTAGGCGACATTTGCTTTAAGTACAGTTGCTTTATATGTCTTCTCGACGGTATTTAGAATTTTCTGTTGCTGGGTGATGAGAGTTTGCGCAGCCACTATTTTGTTATGAATCTCCTGGAGTCGTGCGGCTTCCAAGGCCAGTGCTGCAGCAACTGCCGGATCGATTACTACACGAATTGGTTCTGGAGCCGGAGTTGGTTGTGGAGTTGGAGTTGGCGTTGGAGTCGGCATTGGTTCTGGTGTTGGGACGCTAGCAATGGAAACCTCAAATGAACGTCTCACCAGTGCTGAGTCTGAAAACTCGGTATTACCTCGCGCAAAGGCGGTTATTTCACAGGTACCGGCAGCTACTAAGGTCACTACATCACCACTTATTGTGCAGACTAGGGACTTTGCTATGAAAGAGATTGGCAAAGGTGATGAATTACTTGCGTATTGTGAAATTGAAAATGGAGCATCCGAAACAGTTTTACGAACACCACTTAAGTCTTGGAAGGTCACACGTTGCTCACGCAGAGTTTCTCCAGGGGAACTCCCACCACCCAAACCGCCTCCTGAGCCACTTGCAACACGCAAGGTGGGTGACCCATGGGTTATTTCGTAATTTGAACTCGTGTAACCACTACATGTAATTGGGTAGTCACCCGCGGATGATGAAGTTGTATAAGTCGAGGTACAAGACAGCGAACCTCCCAAATTAGATACGTTTTCAAGTGACGGGTAATACACAAAGCCAGAAAAGCTAGGAACTATCACAGTGGGATCGAAAGCATTACCTGCGATGATGTCTGCATTTGAAAAAGAGATAGCTAAGGGAGCTTTGTTTACTGTTAGCGTTGAAGTGACTGACGTGGCTGCGGAAAAGGTGTCATCACCACTTTGAGAAGCAGTTATTGAGCAAGTACCCGGTTTATTGAAGCTCAAATTACTTCCAGATAATGAACAAACAGAGGTGTCATTTGATGTAAAAGTCAGTGGTAACCAAACACTGCTATTTCCTGAAATCCATATCGGCCATGATCCGTATGTCTGTGGTCCGCTGGAAGTTAGAGAAAAGGAAATCGTTTGCGATCGTTTAGAGAAAGTGATTTTTGTAATTGCCGAGTTAATCTCGGTATGAACTCCGTCGGTAGCTTTATTGGCAACTACATCGCAATCACCCTCTCCTGTTCGAGATAAAGCGCCCCACGTCTCAAGTGTGCAATTAGGAGACGAGATTAAGGAGTAGCTAACGTATCCAAATCCCGAGCCTCCAGTAGTTGAAAGGTAGAGGGTTGAACCAGCATTACCACGTGTTTCAGCGATTATTAATGGATCTTGCGTGGCTTGCGCAATCGTAAAAGTCTTTGAAATCGAAGCACCGTTGTATGAACTTGAAACAGTGGGCGTGAATACAGCCGTCACAGTTAGAGTTCCAACATAGCCGATAGTTGCAGTTGTGCCAGAGATTGAAAGAATGTAAGTGTTATTGGATGTATACGAGAATGTTCCATCAACGGAAGCTGTTGGTGCCGAGATTGTAAATGCAGAGTCACCATAGGTTTTGCTTTCATTTGGAAAGTTACTGAGGGTAACAGCTATTTTTCCATTGATACTAAATGTTGCATCAACTGAAGTTGCCGCCGAGTAATGTGTATCTCCGCTCTGAGATGCAGTGATGCTGCAAGTTCCGGTAGTTACCAAACTCACCACAAAGCCTGAAACTGTGCATGTTGAAAGTGTTGTTGATGTGAGAGTTACTGTCAGTCCTGAACTAGCACTAACTGTTGCCGTGAAGTGATTTGATATCAACGTATGGTCGGAAATGGTCGGAAATGAAATGCTTTGAGCAGCTTTAGAAACTACGATTGATTTAGACACAGAATTAGCTCGGTTGTAGTTGTCATCACCAGATTGGCTCGCTGAAATCGTACAAGTTCCTACTTCAAGAATAGTTATAACTAAACCGTTAATTGTGCATATAGAACTTGTCGTAGAAGCGTAAGAAATAGTTAATGAAGAAGAAGAACTAGCTGGGCTCGGTATCTCAAAAGCGATCGCACCATAAGATTTTGTAGGTAGATCTGGAAAGGTGATTGTCTGATCTGACTTTGAAATAATGAGGTTTCTTGAAATTTGACTAGCTGGCGAATAAGAGGAATTTCCTGGTTGATTAGCGACAACAACACAGGTTCCTGCCGCAGCTATTGTCACGGTCATCCCAGATATCGAGCAAATACCTGAGGTTGTAGTGGTTAAAGAGACAGTCAATCCAGATGTTGATGTAGGACTCAAGTCAAAGGCTATGTCTCCATATGACTTATTTGGAACGGTCAAAGAAATGGTTTGTGAAGTCTTTCCAACTACAAATGATGCGGAAACTCCAACTGCAGGGTTGTAACTTGAATTGCCACTTTGGGCTGCGGTAATCGTGCATGTGCCGACTCCGATCGGAGTTACTGTGCTACCCGAGATGGTGCAGATTGAAGTAGTGCTAGAGGTAAAACTGACTACTAACCCAGAAGAGGAAGATGCATAGGAACTTAAAGAGAACGGGGTATCAGCTCGCTTTACAGAAGGCAAAGTACTTAGTGAAAATGTGATGGTTTGATCTATTTTTGCAATTACAAGGTCTTGACTAACTTCGGTGGCTGGTCCATAAGTATCATCGCCACTTTGATTAACTTTCACGGTACAAGTTCCACCAGCCAGTATGGTCAAAGTAGTTCCGCTGATACTGCATGCAGATGATGTAGTTGTTAAGGTAACAGACAAGCCAGCTGATGAGGTCGCACTTATTGAAAAGGGTGAATCACCAAAACTTTTAGTGAATGACGATAGAGAAAAACTGATGGTTTGACGTGTTTTGCCAATGCTGAATGAGGCAGTGGCGTCGGTAGCCGCTAAGTAATTGGCATTCTCGCTAACTGCAGCTCTAATTGTGCACGTTCCCGCAGAAACAATTGTTACAGTGGAAGTTGCAATAGTACAAACTGAAGTGGTATCTGAAGTTAACGTTGGTGTTAATCCAG
>CANKWG010000231.1 GCA_947487325.1 Oxalobacteraceae bacterium
ACCAGAGCCCAACATAGATCCGGCTTTCGCAATCGAGTCATAGTCCATGTCCGTTTGCATCATTACATCACCGGTCAGAACCGGCATCGATGATCCACCGGGAATGACAGCTTTGATCTTCCTGCCATCACGCATGCCACCGGCCAACTCAAGCAGCGTCGCGAATGGTGTGCCGAGCGGGACTTCATAGTTGCCGGGACGTGCAACGTCACCCGAAACAGAAAAAATCTTGGTGCCGCCGTTATTGGGCTTGCCAGCCGCCAGATACGCCTCACCACCGAGGTTCATCACGAACGGTACTGCCGCAAAGGTCTCAGTATTGTTAATCGTGGTTGGCTTGCCATACAAACCAAAGCTCGCGGGGAAAGGTGGTTTGAAACGTGGCTGACCTTTTTTACCTTCGATCGATTCCAGCAAAGCCGTCTCTTCGCCACAAATGTAAGCACCGTAGCCATGGAAAGCATGCAACTGAAAACTAAAATCGGTTCCAAGAATACGGTCGCCCAAGAAGCCTGCTGCGCGTGCCTCATCCAGCGCTGCTTCAAAACGATCGTAGACATCCCAGATTTCGCCGTGAATATAGTTGTAGCCGACTGAGATACCCATCGCATACGCACCGATGGCCATGCCTTCGATGACGGAATGTGGGTTGTAACGAAGGATGTCGCGATCCTTGAATGTTCCTGGCTCGCCCTCATCGGAATTACAGATCAGATATTTCTGTCCGGGGAACTGACGTGGCATGAAACTCCACTTCAGCCCTGTCGGGAAGCCTGCGCCACCGCGACCGCGCAGCGAAGATGCCTTCAATTCGGCAATGACCTGCTCGGGCGTGAGGTTTTCAGTCAGGATGCGGCGCAGCGCGGAATAACCACCGCGCTTCACATAATCGGCGAGATGCCAGTTGCTGCCGTCGAGGCCGGCGAGTATCAGTGGCTTGATATGACGGTCGTGAAGGCTGCTCATTTTTTCAGCTCCTCCAGCAGGGCATCAATTTTATCGTTCGACATGTGGCTGCACATACGCTTGTTATTTACCAACAGCACAGGTGCATCACCACAAGCACCCATGCACTCGCCTTCTACCAGAGTAAAATTTTCATCTACAGTGGTCTCGCGATAATCGATACCGAGTTTTTCCTTCAGATGAAGTGCCGCTTTTTCACCGCCCGCGAGTGCACACGGCAGGTTGGTGCAAATCGTGATTTTCTGCTTGCCCAACGGTTTAAGGTTGTACATGTTGTAGAACGTGGCGACCTCTTGCACCGCAATCGCGGGCATGCCAATGTAATCGGCGATGTCTTGCATTACCTCCGGCGCCAACCAGCCTTTTTCATCCTGCGCGATCGCGAGCGCGGCCATGACTGCCGACTGACGCTGATCCGCTGGAAATTTTGCCAGTTCGCGATCTATTTTTTTGTACGCTTGCTCTGTTAACAGCATTGTTTTGCCTTGTGGATGAATGCGTAATCAGCGATCAATCTCGCCGAACACGATGTCCTGGGTACCAATAATCGTTACTGCGTCGGCGATCATGTGCCCTTTCGCCATTTCATTGAGTCCCTGCAGATGCGCATAACCAGGTGCGCGTATCTTCAGACGGTAAGGCTTGTTAGCGCCGTCGGATACCAAATAGATACCAAACTCGCCTTTCGGATGCTCTACCGCCGCATAGGCCTCACCCTCGGGCACGTGAAAACCTTCGGTGAATAGTTTGAAATGGTGAATCAGTTCTTCCATGTTCGACTTCATGTCGACGCGTGACGGCGGTGCAACCTTATGGTTATCACTCATCACCGGACCGGGATGATTACGCAGCCACTCGATGCACTGTTTGATGATGCGATTTGATTGGCGCATCTCTTCAATACGTACCAAATAGCGGTCGTAGCAATCACCATTCACGCCAACTGGAATGTCGAAATCCATCAGGTCATAGACTTCGTAGGGCTGCTTTTTGCGCAAATCCCAGGCAATGCCCGAACCACGCAGCATGGGGCCGGTAAAGCCCATCGCCATCGCACGTTCAGGTGAGACGACACCGATACCTACTAGTCGCTGTTTCCAGATACGGTTGTCCGTCAGCAGCGTCTCGTATTCATCAACATAGGTCGGGAAACGATTGGTAAAGTCCTCAACGAAATCCAGCAAAGAACCTTGGCGATTTTCGTTCAACCTAGCCATTGCCTTGTCATTGCGGATCAAGGACGCGGTGTACTGCGGCATGCTCTCCGGCAGGTCACGATAGACACCACCCGGACGGTAATAAGCCGCATGCAGGCGCGCGCCCGACACCGCTTCATAGCAATCCATCAGATCTTCACGCTCGCGGAAGGCGTACAGGAACACGCCCATCGCACCCACGTCAAGCGCGTGCGCGCCAAGCCAAAGCAAGTGATTCAAGATGCGCGTGATTTCATCGAACATCACGCGAATGTATTGCGCGCGCAGTGGCACTTCCAGACCAAGCATCTTCTCAATGGCCATCACATACGCATGCTCATTACACATCATCGACACATAGTCGAGGCGATCCATGTAGGGCACGGACTGCAGATAGGTACGCGTTTCAGCCAATTTCTCTGTCGCACGATGCAACAAGCCGATATGCGGATCAGCGCGCTGGATGACCTCGCCATCGAGTTCCAGCACCAAACGCAGCACACCGTGCGCTGCAGGATGCTGAGGGCCGAAGTTTAAGGTGTAGTTTTTTATCTCAGCCATGATTATTTCACCCCGTAATTCTCTTCGCGAATCACGCGGGGTACGTTTTCACGCGGCTCGATAGTGACTGGTTGATAAATCACACGTTTTTGCTCAGGGTCGTAGCGCATCTCGACATAACCGCTGACAGGAAAATCTTTGCGGAACGGATGACCAATGAAACCATAATCGGTGAGGATACGTCGCAGGTCATCGTGACCTTCAAACAAGATGCCAAACAAATCGAAGGCTTCACGCTCGTACCAATTAGCAGAGTTCCATAAATCACTCACCGAGGGAACGACAGGCAAATCATCGTCGGGGGCAAAGGTACGCACACGAAGGCGCCAATTGTGAGTGATGGACATCAGGTGCGATACAACAGCGAACCTCGCACCATCCCATGCACCATCGCCATAGGATTCGTAATCGACACCACACAGATCGAGCAATTGTTCAAAACGCAGCGAGGCATGGTCACGCAGGCTTTGCATCACCGACAAAT
>CANKWG010000232.1 GCA_947487325.1 Oxalobacteraceae bacterium
AAGCCGCCAGTGAGAAAAAACCGACGGCGGTTGACTGAGGAATTCATTTCAAAATTGTTTGCGTTCATGGTGAGTCCTTAGGAGATGCGTTCTACGCCGGGTAGGTCTTGGAGTCGAGTGGTTCTGCAGCATTGTCGAGGATGTCGCCGAGGCCTTTCTTGCCAGCGAGGCTGGCGAGAACTGCAGCATGGCGACCCTGCACAGAGATGATGGACGCAATGAGCTGTGCACCATCGGTGCCAGTGATTGTTCCGAGCACACCGAGGTGAGTTTTTACAAGCGAATTCTCTAGCGAGAGAAACGTTCCGGCGAGCTCGGCATCGGAACCCGAAGATGCAGCGGAGAGAAATGCTGTGTAGAAACTTGCATTTTGTGTTGTTGCTGCTGAACGGCCCAAGAGGCCAGCCAAAGACTGTGCGTAGGCCAGATGGTGCCCACCAAACAAGTCAAGAACTACTTTGAGATCTTTTCCCGCTGCAGCAGATGCTTTTGTGTAGAGCGCAGTCATTGCAAGTTCGATTCCATGAGCGAACTGCAAAATGGCGATGTCGCTCTTTGTCGGTTGCTTTGGCGGGGCGGTGGTGGTGGGTGCGCTCACGCGGGGTTCCTTTCGCATTCTTTAACAGATCAGATTTATGTTCATAACAGTATTTCAGACCAGGTCGATTTCCGAACTAGGGAAAGCGAGACAACTTTAGAAGTCGAGAGCAGAGAGGTCGGGGATCCAGCCCTGTGAGGCGTTCACCGCTTGGGCCCATTGTGAGCGAGTTGCTGTGGTCGCGGCCTCATCGAGGGCATTTTCCACGCGATTCTCGGGGTTCCAGGTGCTTGTTGCGACGGAAAGTGATGGCCACAGGCCCAGTGCGGTACCTGCGAGAAAGGCGGCCCCGAGTGTTGTTGCTTCCGTGACGGGTGACACCTCAATGGTGCGGGCGGTGCTGTTGGCGAGCGCCTGCACAAAGACGGGGTTTTTGCTCATCCCGCCATCGATACGAATGGGGCTGTTGGTGGGTGAGGCGAACTGTGCTGCATCGTGAGCGGCAGCTGCGAAAAGGTCGGCTCCGCGATGTGCCACTCCTTCAAGAACTGCTCGCACAACGTGTGCGCGTGTGGTGCCACGTGTGATGCCTAAGAGCGTTCCGCGTGCGCCGTAGTCCCAATGAGGAGTTCCGAGACCAAAGAGAGCAGGTACGTACATGACCCCATCGCTGCTCGCGACGCTGTTGGCAAGTGCTGCGCTCTCTTCGGCCGAGTCGATGAGCCCCATGTCTTCAATGAGCCACTCAATGTTGGTGCCAGCCGACAACATGATGGCTTCTACGCCCCAATGCACGGTGGTCGTTGTTATGCCTTGCGCATCTGTGTCGTTGAGTGAAAAGGCGACAATGGGAAAAGTTCCCGATGTGCTGCGTGACGACACCGTTGGTGCAGTGGTACCTGTGTACATATCGAGCATGCCACCGGTACCAAAAGTAATTTTTGTACTTCCCGGAGTAATGCAACCTTGACCCACGAGCGAAGCTTGTTGGTCACCAACAAGTGCGGCAATAGGCAAGTTCTCTAACTCAGAAGCGTGTCCGACCACTTGTGATGAGGCAACGATGGTGGGAAGAGCAACGAGTGGAATATTCAAGATTCCACAGATTCTTTCCGACCAGTTCAGCGTGTCAACAGAAAAGAGCCCCGTTACTCCGGCGTTGGTGTGGTCGGTAACAAATGCTTCACCTGCGGTGAACTTCCACGTGAGCCATGTGTCGATGGTGCCAATACAAATGTCGCCACGTAGTAGTTCTTCTTCGAGGTGCGCCCCATAGTTCTTCAGCATCCAGGCGGCCTTTGTGGCAGTTTGGTTGGGGGCAAACATCAAGCCATGTTCAGAGCGAGCGGTAATGCATTCCATGACGGTACGCAGATCTTGCCACCCAAGTGCCGGCCCTAACGGTTCGCCAGTTGTGCGATTCCACACAATGGTTGAAGCGCGTTGGTTGGTAATACCAATTCCTATTGCGCAATTGGGGTTGCGTTGCAACACGGTGAGCGCAACATCGCGGGCAGCGGTGTACATATGCATTGCATCAAATTCAACAAGACCTGAGAAAGGGGTTTCTGGTGGATTTTTGCAGTACTCCACATCGACGATGTGCCCGGAACCATTGACGAGTGCAGCACGCAGGCCAGTTGTTCCAATATCGATGACCAGAATTGACGGTGTGGTCATCTTGGGCGCACTCCAGATTTCTGCATGAAACTGCCGAGCATTCCACCACAAACACTGGCTACTAGAGCAAGGGAAAATGCGGTGATGATTCTGCTCACGCGCACTTCACCGCCGGTAGCAACGCGAACGAGGAGAAAAAAACTTTGCACCACAACAAAAACTCCTGCGCCAGCAACTAGCGCATGCATGAGTGGTCTTCCGAGTTGTTGATGCCATGCAGCCACCCCGCTTCCAACGACGAACCCACAAATAGCAAGCAAGGAAAGCAGTGGCGCCCATCCACTTGGATTATCGGAATTGTCGATGACGAATCGCGCAATGAGTGTGGGAGGCACGGCAAACAGAGCGGTGACCGATGCCCCTTTTTGCAAAGCAAGAGTGTCGAAATCTTTCATTGCATATGTTTAGCGCACTGGCCAGAGTGCTGCGTCGTTCGACCCAGTACTGAGACCCATTTTGCCGGGGTTCAAAATATTGTTGGGGTCAAGTGTTGTCTTGAGCGACTGCAGAACTTTCATGCCAGTTCCCAAGGCTTCGGTCATAAAACGATGTCGGTTGAGGCCAACGCCGTGGTGGTGCGGGTGCTGGCGCTGCTGTGAGCACCCCGCCCGAGTGGGTGACCCGTCGTGACGGTGGTGTGCTGGTGGCGGTAAAGGCAGTGCCAAGATCCCTGCGCAACGGCGCCGTGGGGGTGCAGGATGGCGCCGTGCGCATCCAGATTGCCGCCGCTCCGCACAAAGGGCAGTCGAACGCCGCCCTGTTCGCGTATCTCGCAGATCGCGCAGGCGTGCGCACCAATGCAGTGCGCTTGCGCCGGGGATCATCCGGCGCGCGCAAGCTCATCGATATTCTGCGCACCATGCCCGCTGACCAGACCGTCTCCCTTGAAGCGAGCCAAAGCAAAATCATTCTCAAAGGTGGCAAAAGCAAGTTCACCTTGCAAACCCTGCC
>CANKWG010000233.1 GCA_947487325.1 Oxalobacteraceae bacterium
CTGTAGAAGTAACCCACAATGACCAATCTCGCGCAGTTATTGAAAAAAGTGGCGATGTACAAATTCATTCCTCTTCAGGATTGCAATCAACTCGTGCTTTTACAGTTGAAGATCGAATTGTTTTACAGGTGGCTGATGTAAATACTGTTGTTGAAGCAAATCAAGTTTCGTTTAATTCAAATGATAATGACCACTCATCAATATCGAACAATCGATTCATCTCTCAATTAGAGGATGGGTCCTCATTAATTCTTGAACATGCAGATCAATCCTTTAAAATTAGATTAGCAAATGGAGAAGAAGTCCCTGCAGGGGAGTTTGAAAAAAGTAATTCTTCTGTAAGTTTGATAAAAACAGGTGATGAGCAAATAACAATTGATTTAGGTAGAGAAAGTAGAATTGAAGTTATTCCTGAAAGATCGCAGGAAGAAATTACAGCTCTTGCAGCCGCAGGACAGGCCGCGATTGATAATGAAGAATCTGTGTTACGCGAGCAAGCAGTGGCGATGCAAATGGAAGCGGCACGGCTTGCAGAAGAAGCACGGCTCGCAGAAATAGCTCGATTAGCGGAAGAAGCACGGCTTGCAGAAGAGGCACGTCTTGCTGAGATTGCTCGAGTGGCTGAAGCTGCACGTCTTGCGGAAATTGCACGAGTTGAAGCAATTGCACAAGCAGCCAGAAATGCAGAAGCCGCACGACAACAACAAGAAGAACAAGCAGTACAAGCAGCGCAAGCAGCGCAAGCAGAAGCCGCGCGTTTAGCAGCTGAGGAAGCAGCTCGGTTAGCAGCATTGCCACCAGTTGATCCACCAGTTGATCCACCAGTTGATCCACCAGTTGATCCGCCAGTTGATCCACCAGTTGATCCACCACCGGTTGAAGATTTTGATGAATTTGGTTGGAACGCACAAGGCTTGAACAGATTTACAGGAAATAACTTCGATCCCCAAGGATTTGATAGAAATGGTCTCAATGCCGATGGCTTAACTCGAAACGAAGAAGCAGCTCGTATCGCGGAAGTTGCACGTCTAGCTGAAGTTGCACGTTTAGCTGCCCTCGCAGAGGAAGAACGTCTAGCTGAAGTTGCACGTTTAGCTGCCCTCGCAGAGGAAGAACGTTTAGCAGAGGTTGCACGTTTAGCAGAAGAGGAACGTCTTGCTGAAGTTGCACGTTTAGCAGCCCTCGCAGAGGAAGAACGTCTTGCTGAAGTTGCACGTCTTGCTGCCCTAGCAGAGGAAGAACGTTTAGCAGAGGAAGCAAGACTTGCCGAGATTGCACGTTTAGCTGCTGAAGAGGCGGAACGTATCGCGGCTGAAGAGTTAGCAGCACAAGAGGCTGCACGTCTTGCTGAATTAGAGATTGCACGATTAGCAGAAGAAGCACGTCTTGCTGAATTAGAGATTGCACGTCTTGCTGATGAAGCACGTCTTGCTGATGAAGCACGATTAGCAGAATTAGAAATTGCACGGTTAGCAGAAGAAGCACGATTAGCAGAATTAGAGATTGCACGACTTGCTGCTGAAGAGGCCGCACGAATAGCAGAATTAGAAATTGCACGTTTAGCAGAGGAAGCAAGACTTGCTGAAGTTGCACGTTTAGCAGAAGAGGAACGTCTTGCTGAAGTTGCACGTTTAGCAGAAGAGGAACGTCTTGCTGAAGTTGCACGTTTAGCAGCCCTCGCAGAGGAGGAACGTCTTGCAGAGGTTGCACGTTTAGCTGCCCTAGCAGAAGAGGAACGTCTTGCAGAGGTTGCACGTCTTGCTGCCCTCGCAGAGGAAGAACGTTTAGCAGAGGTTGCACGTTTAGCAGAAGAGGAACGTCTTGCAGAGGTTGCACGTCTTGCTGCCCTCGCAGAGGAAGAACGTTTAGCAGAGGTTGCACGTTTAGCTGCCCTCGCAGAAGAGGAACGTTTAGCTGCGGATAAAAACTTTGATGCTAATGGATTTAATATTGTTACTCTGATTCACAGAGTAACTGGAACAAAATTCAACGATGAAGGCAACACAGCGAATGGAACAAAGTTTGACGATGATGGAAATGCTGCCGATGGAACAAAGTTCTTTGAAGGCCGAGATGTTGATGGCTTTAACGCAGCCGGATTTAACAACTTAAATCTTCATCGAGATACCGGCACAGAGTTTGATAATGCAGGTAACACCGTAGATGGTGATCCCTTTAACCAAGCCGGCTTTGATATCAATGGATTCAACGCCGATGGCTTTAACGCAGCAGGATTTAACAACTTAAATCTTCATCGAGATACCGGCACAGAGTTTGATAATGCCGGCAACACCGCAGATGGTGATCCCTTTAACCAAGCTGGCTTTGATATCAATGGCTTTGATGCAGCTGGCTTTAACGCAAATGGCTTTAACAACTTAAATCTCCACCGCAAAACCGGCACAGAGTTTAGTACTGATGGCGTTCACTCAAATGGAACAAAGTTTAATAATGATGGCAATTCAGCAAATGGAACCAAGTTTGATAATGATGGCAATTCAGCAAATGGAACCAAGTTTGATAATGAGGGCAATCACTCAAATGGAACTAAGTTTGATGAATTAGGTAATGCAGTTAATGGAACCCCATTTGATGCCGATGGCAATCACTCAAATGGAACCAAATTCGATAATGAGGGCAATCACTCAAATGGAACAAAGTTTGATGAAGTGGGTAATGCAGTTAATGGAACCCCATTTGATGCCGATGGCAATCACTCAAATGGAACAAAGTTTGATGAAGTAGGTAATGCAGCTAATGGAACAAAGTTTGACGCCGATGGCAATCACTCAAATGGAACAAAGTTTGATGAAGTAGGTAATGCAGCTAATGGAACAAAGTTTGACGCCGATGGCAATCACTCAAATGGAACAAAGTTTGATGAAGTAGGTAATGCAGTTAATGGAACCCCATTTGATGCCGATGGCAATCACTCAAATGGAACCAAATTCGATAATGAGGGCAATCACTCAAATGGAACAAAGTTTGACGCCGATGGCAATCACTCAAATGGAACCAAATTCGATAATGAGGGCAATCACTCAAATGGAACAAAGTTTGATGAAGTAGGTAATGCAGCTAATGGAACCAAATTCGATAATGAGGGCAATCACTCAAATGGAACAAAGTTTGATGAAGTAGGTAATGCAGCTAATGGAA
>CANKWG010000234.1 GCA_947487325.1 Oxalobacteraceae bacterium
GGTCTCAATGTCGTGGCCAGCGACAGCGTGAGCGGCAACCTCACGCTTCGTTTGAAGGATGTGCCTTGGGATCAGGCGCTCGATATTGTGATGCAGGCGCGTGGGCTGGATATGCGTCGTAATGGCAATGTGCTTTGGATCGCACCCAAGGACGAATTGCTGACCAAGGAAAGGCTAGAGCTGGAACAGCGGGCACAAATATCCGAGCTGGAGCCATTGATTACGGAGACCTTCCAATTGAACTATCAAAAGGCCGATGCCTTTCGTCAGGTCTTCGGGCTCGATGGTCAGGTCGGGCGCGGTAGCATTTTGTCGCGTCGTGGCAGCGCATCTGCTGAGCCGCGTACTAACAAGTTATTTGTCACCGATACACCCAGTCGTCTGGAGGAAGTGCGCAAACTGATACAGCTTACCGATATACCGACGCGTCAGGTCATGATCGAAGCCCGTATAGTTGAGGCAGACGATACGTTCAGCAAAAGTCTGGGTGTAAGGCTCGGCTTTGCTGATCTTCGTGGTGGAAGCGGTGCTGCGCCTGGTATCAATCTGCCCGGGGCAAGTCGGTTGGCGGTCACCGGAAATTATCTGGGCGTGGGCGAGCAGACCCTGCAAGCGGCCGTGACCCAACAATCCTTTATCCCGAATACGCAATTTGTTAACTTGCCTGCCGCTTCTATTAATGGCGCATCACCGGCAAGTATGGGTATTAGTCTTTTCTCGGCCAATGCCAATCGTTTTCTGAATCTTGAGCTGTCCGCGCTGGAAGCTGACGGCAAAGGAAAAATCATTTCCAGTCCACGCGTGGTCACTGCCGATCAGCAGCCGGCGCTGATCGAGCAGGGTGAAGAAATTCCTTTTCAACAGGCGACCAGCAGCGGCGCAACGTCGGTGCAGTTCAAGAAAGCGAACCTCAAACTGGAGGTGACGCCCCAGATTACGCCAGACGGCAATGTAATTTTGATGGTGGATGTTGCAAAAGACTCCCGCGGTGTTGCCGTGGGGTCCAGTTTCGCTATCAATACCAAGCACGTCAAAACCAAGGTGCAGGTCGAGAACGGGGGTACGGTTGTTCTGGGCGGTATTTTCACTCAGACCGAGATTGACAGTGAGCTCAAGGTGCCCCTGTTGGGAGATATTCCGGTCCTGGGTCGTCTGTTCCGCAGCACCCGCCGTACTCGGGATCAGACCGAGCTGTTGATCTTCATTACGCCTCGTATCGTCACGGATTCGCCCATCGTACGCTGAGCCGGACTGGCTCGGATTGGCTTCGTCGTTAGTGGGCGGATGCGATAAACTGTCGTCTTTCCGGGGAAATACGCCCGATTGGCGGCAATGATGCAGAATTCGACAAACAATATCTTTCTGGTTGGCCTGATGGGCTCGGGCAAAACTACGATAGGCCGCTCGCTGGCAAAGAAACTCAATTTGCGCTTTGTCGACGCCGATCAGGAAATCGAAACACGAACCGGCGCTTCAATTCCCCTCATTTTCGAAATCGAAGGCGAAGCCAGTTTTCGTCAGCGCGAGGCGGATGTCATACGTGATCTCACCGCTCAGCAGGGGATCGTGCTGGCTACGGGTGGGGGTGCAGTACTGAACGAAACCAGCCGGCAGCTTCTGCGTGAGCGCGGTACGGTGATTTATCTGCGTGCATCAGTGGCCAGCATTCTTCAGCGCACCAGCCATGATAAAAATCGGCCATTGCTGCAAACTGCTGATCCAAAAGCAAAGATAGAAGCGATTTCGCGTGAGCGTGCGCCGCTCTATCAAGAAGTCGCCCACATCATCATTGAAACCGGAAGGCCGAATGTCCATTCCGTTGTTCACAATATTCTTTCGCAACTACAGAGCAACCCCCAGAGCCCGCCGGTTGACAGTGAATCATCAACCAACGCCGACAACCGCGAAGCCGAATCCGATTCCCTGTCATGACATCAACCCATTCTGTTTTTGCAGATCTCACCGTATCACTGGGAGAGCGCAGCTATCCAATCATCATCGGCCGTCATTTGCTGGGTCAAGCAGACTTCGCACATCATATTCCCGGTAAGCGGGTAGCGATTGTCACCAATACCATCGTCGCACCTCTGTATCTTCAGCGATTGACCGACATGCTGGAGGCCGCGGGCAAACATTGTCTCGCTATCGTCCTGGCTGACGGAGAAGAAGAAAAAAATGTTGATAATCTGATGCGTATCTTTGATGCGCTGCTTGAAAACAAATGTGATCGCAAGACCACACTGGTGGCATTGGGTGGCGGAGTGATTGGCGACATGACCGGTTTTGCTGCGGCCACATATATGCGCGGTGTGCCATTTGTACAAGTTCCCACGACCCTGCTGGCGCAAGTGGATTCTTCGGTCGGTGGCAAGACAGCGATCAATCATCCGCTGGGTAAAAATATGATTGGTGCGTTTTACCAGCCGCAATCGGTGCTGGCTGATACCGCCACCTTGTCCACCCTGCCGCAACGGGAACTCTCCGCCGGGCTCGCTGAAGTTATCAAGCACGGCGCTATTATCGACGCCGAATTTTTCAGCTGGTTGGAAGCCCACATGGATCAGCTGATGGCGCGAGATGATGCGGCGCTGGCGCATGTGATTCAGCGTTCCTGTGAAATCAAAGCGGATGTCGTCCGACAGGATGAACGTGAATCAGGACTGCGCGCCATTCTGAATTTTGGGCACACGTTTGGTCACGCGATTGAAGCGGGAATGGGATACGGTGAGTGGCTGCATGGCGAGGCCGTGGGTTGCGGCATGGTGATGGCCGCGGATTTATCGCATCGACTGGGTTATTTGTCAGCCCAAGACAAGTCGCGCATTACCGCACTCGTGAAAGCGGCCGGTCTGCCTGTGGCGGCACCTGATCTGGGTGCTGACCGCTGGCTGGAGTTGATGGAAGTCGACAAGAAAAATGAGGGCGGTGAGATTAAATTCATTCTGCTCAAACCACTCGGTCAGGCGATTATCACTGGCGTACCCAACGAGTTGCTGAAGGCGACTCTTGCTGCGTGCGTCGGGCAGGAATCATGATGGCTGATTTCGAAGCCTATCTTGCTCCGTACGCGGCCCGCTCAACCGCTTCTCCCGGACGGCATTTTGCCGAAGGCG
>CANKWG010000235.1 GCA_947487325.1 Oxalobacteraceae bacterium
CCGCACTGATTTGCTTCAAGCCTTCGCGCGTCAAGAGCAGGATGCGGTCTGCGCGGGCTGCTGCTGCGGGGGAGTGGGTGACGATAATGCCGGAGGCTGCGCTGTTGCGAAGCTCATTACGTATCAGTTGAAGAATATCGGCTGCAGTCTCGGGATCCAGATTGCCCGTCGGTTCATCAGCGAGCAATAAACGTGGACTATGCACCAGCGCGCGCGCGATTGCGACTCGCTGCATTTCGCCGCCTGATAACTGACGCGGGAAATCATGTTCACGTCCTTGCAGGCCCACGGCGCTGATCATCTCGCTGGCGCGTGTGACTGGCAAGCCGTTCAAGACCAACGGCAACGCAATATTCTGATGCACGCTCAGATGAGGCAGCAAATGAAATGCCTGAAAAATGAAGCCCAGTTTTTCACGACGCAGCAAGGTCGCAGCGTCATCATTCATCGCATCAAGCCGCGTGCCGGCAATGTGCAGGCTGCCAGTATCGGGTGCGTCCAGGCCGGCGATCAGATTGAGTAGCGTGGACTTGCCCACGCCTGATTCACCCATGATCGCCACGTAGTCGCCCGCCGCGAGTTGCAGGTCGAGTTGATGCAGCACGGTACGCTGGCCGTAGGTTTTGGTCAGCTGTCGGCAGTCGAGAGCAAGGGCAGCGTCGGGCGCGTCAGGTGTGTCAGGTGTGTCAGGTGCGGCAGTGGACATGGAGGTCGCCGATGGATCAAAGCCTGCCAGTGTAGCTGGGTCGGGAAGTGCGCGCAGGCCACCGCATCAGTGACATTTTGCGAAAATCAGTTCGTTACATCGATGCCGGGTTTGCCAGCACCTAGTTCACCGATGACTGCAGCTTGCGCAAAGCCCTGCGCATGAAACAGCGACAGTACCTTATTCACACTGTCTGCGGCGCAGGCGACCAGCAAGCCGCCCGAGGTTTGCGGATCGCACAGCAGGGCTTTTTGTGTCTCGCTGATAGTTTCTGCGAGTGTCATATCTGTTCCATAGCCAGACCAGTTTCGACCGGATGCGCCAGTGATGAAACCATTGGCTGCGAGTGCTTCCACTTGCGGCAGAAAAGGCACGCTGTTCAGATTGATGTGTGCGCGCAGTTTGGAGCCCAGCGCCATTTCACGCGCATGGCCCAGCAGACCGAAGCCAGTTACATCGGTGATCGCATGCACGCCCTCAATGCCGGACAAATCTTTGCCGGGCGTATTGAGTTGCGTGGTGCTGGCAATCATCGCTGCATAGCCTTGCGCATCCAGCGCACCTTTTTTTAGCGCAGCGGACAGAATGCCCACACCCAGCGGTTTACCAAGAATGAGCTTGTCGCCGGCTTTCGCATCCGCATTGCGTTTGATGCGAGAGGGATGAATTAGCCCCATGACCACTAAGCCGTAAATCGGTTCAACGCAGTCAATCGTGTGACCGCCGGCAATCGGTATGCCGGCTTGCGCGCAGACTGATTCACCACCGGCCAGAATTTTTCCTATGGTCTCGATCGGTAGTTTGTCGATCGGCATCCCCACCAGTGCCAGTGCCATGATCGGCGTGCCACCCATCGCATACACATCGGAGATTGCATTGGTGGCAGCGATGCGACCAAAGTCGACTGGGTCATCCACAATCGGCATGAAAAAATCGGTGGTCGCAATCAGCGCTTGTTCATCATTGAGCTTATAAACCGCAGCGTCATCGGCAGTTTCGATGCCGACCAGTAGTTGCGGTGGTACCGGAAAGCCCTTGCTTTGTTTCAGGATGTCAGCGAGTACGCCGGGTGCGATTTTGCAGCCACAGCCGCCGCCATGTGAAAAAGAGGTGAGTCTGAGTGAACCGGTATCGGCGGGCTGCATGGCATGCTCCTGATGTTTGAAGACGTGATTATCGCGCATCGTCAACAGTATCGGATCCTACAAATGCCACTGGCTCCCGAAGGAGCCAGTGAATTGTGCTGCGCTCTCAGCACATTACGTCCGAAGACGCATCGCTGAGCAGTTATTTAGCCGCGACGCTGTTCGCCGCTGCGACCGTCACTACGGAAGGTGCGTGAAGTACTGCCTTCCTTGCGTGGTCCATTGCCGGGTTTGCTGAAAGTGCGCTGACCCGGCTTGCTGTTGCTTGGCTTGCGGCCATCACCCGGACGCCAGCCCGGACGGCGAGGTGCCGTCGATGCAGTGCGCTTGGGTTCGAAGCCTTCAACCACGTCAACTGGAATTACCTGCTTGGTGAAACGCTCGATACGTTTCACATGCACGCCTTCGGCATGATTGACCAGCGAGACGGCGGTGCCCTGACGACCTGCGCGACCGGTACGGCCGATGCGGTGCACATAGTCTTCGGGGAATTTCGGCAGGTCGTAGTTGAACACGTGCGTGATGCCGGGCACGTCAATGCCGCGTGCCGCGACATCAGTGGCTACCAAGACGCGAACCTGACCGCGGCGCATGCCATTGAGCGTGCGATTGCGCGCGCCCTGATTCATGTCGCCATGCAAAGCAGCGGCCGCAAAACCGGCGATGGTCAGACGGTCGGCGATAGTGTCGGCGTCACGCTTGGTGGCAGTGAAAACCACCGCCTGATCCATCGACGCATCGCGCAACAGATGATCGAGCAGACGATTTTTGTGCGACAGATCATCCACAAAATGCACGCGCTGATCGATATTTTCATGACGCGTAGAGGCGCTGGCGATTTGTACTGTCATCGGGTCGCGGGTAATACGGCGAGCCATGTTGCCGACCATGCCATCCAAGGTTGCTGAGAACAGCATGGTTTGACGTGTCTCTGGGGTTTTGCCGATGATGAGTTCGATATCGTCGATGAAGCCCATGTCGAGCATGCGATCAGCTTCGTCGAGCACGAGAATTTGCAACTGCGAAAAATCGATTTTGCCGGATTCCATGTGATCGATCAGACGACCCGGCGTGGCGACCAGAATTTCAGGATTGCGCGAGAGTAGTTGCATCTGTTTCGGGTAGGGCATGCCGCCGAGGATGGAGACTGCTTGCACGCGACGCAATCCACGACCATATTTCTCGGTGGCTGTTGTGA
>CANKWG010000236.1 GCA_947487325.1 Oxalobacteraceae bacterium
ACCGGTGTGCGAGCCGCGCTTGCCGAGCTTGTCGAGTTTTTGCGCAACGGAGAAACCGGGAAAGTTTTTTTCGATCAGGAAGGCGGTGATGCCGCGTGGGCCGGCTTCGATGTCGTTTTTCGCATAGACCACCAGTACGTCGGCGTCAGGGCCGTTAGTGATCCACATCTTGCTGCCATTGAGTACCCAGTGATCACCTTTGAAATCAGCGCGCAGCTTCATGCTCACCACATCGGAGCCAGCGTTAGGTTCGGACATGGCGAGTGCGCCGACATGTTCACCTGAAATCAACTTGGGCAGATAGCTTGCTCTCTGCGCATCGGTGCCATTACGGCGAATCTGATTCACGCATAAGTTGGAATGCGCACCATACGACAGACCGACCGAGGCAGATGCTCGTGAAATTTCTTCCATCGCGATGATATGAGCCAGATAACCGAGACCACTACCACCAAGATCTTCTTCGACCGTCACACCCAGCAAACCGATATCACCCATCTTGCGCCACAAGTCCATCGGAAATTGATCCGTACGGTCAATTTCCGCGGCACGCGGGGCGATCTCGACAGCAGCAAATTCGCGCACTGCGTCGCGCAGTGCGGTGGTGTCATCGCCATGATCAAAGCTCAGTCCCGGTAAATCGGTCATGCGTATCTCCGTAACAGTATTTTTTCAGGCGGCGCGACGAGCAGTAGATTTTGCCCGAGACCGTTGACCGGCAGGATGCCCGTCTAGCATCTGCTGACATTTTTCTTCATGCGCTGCGATTTCAGCGAGGGTGACTTCAATATCTTCGCGCTGCTGCTCCAGCGATTCGCGATGTCTGGCGAGTACTGCCATGAATCGCTTGAGCTGAGCAGCAGAATCCTTGGGGGACTCGTACATATCGACCAGATCGCGAATTTCGGAGAGCGTCAGACCCAGTCGCTTGCCGCGCAAAGTCAGCTTCAGGCGGGTGCGATCGCGCGCACCATAAACGCGCGTACGGCCACCAGCACCCTCGCGGCTGGGACTCAATAATCCCTGATCCTCGTAAAATCGAATCGCACGGGGCGTGATGTCGAATTCCCTCGCCAGCTCGGTAATCGTGTAAGTTGCCATAAGGATACGGAATCGCGCTAGAATCGACGTTTACGTAAACGTCAAGTGAAGCCGTATTGTAGGCGCGCGCCGCGCAAATGGGAACCCCGCCGCACCCCGTTCTCTTTCATTCTATTTTCCATACGTTGGGCACTATGAATCCTCAAGAATCCGAGCTTGAATACGTCTTTGGCGAGACGCTGCCCGCCACCGGCACAACAATGGAAGTCGCCCCTGGCGTACGGTGGCTGCGCATGGGTCTGCCATTCGCGCTCAACCATATCAATCTGTGGCTGCTGGAAGATATACGTGACGCGGCCGACGGGTCAGTCGAACAAGGCTGGACGATTGTGGATTGCGGTATTGCCAGCGATGCGACCCGCGATGCGTGGGAATCGATTTTTGCACATGAGTTGCGCGGCTTACCGGTGTTTCGCGTGATCGTGACGCACTGTCATCCGGACCACGTGGGTTTGTCGACCTGGTTGTGCGAACGCTGGCAAGCGCCGCTTTACATGACTGTCGGAGAGTACGGATTTGCGCGCATGATGGCCGCCGGTTTGCCCGGTGCTGATGGTCCCTCGATGCTGCCGTATTTTCAGCATCACGGTCTCAATGATGCGACGATGATTGCACAGTTAGAAGGACGCCAGAATTACTACCCAACGCTGGTGCCCGCCGTACCGGAAAGTTTTATTCGCCTTGAAGAGAGCCGCCCTGTCTCGATTGGCGCGCATCAATGGCGCGTGATTACCGGTACCGGTCATTCACCTGAACATGCGGCACTGTATTGCGCCGACCTGAATGTATTGATCTCTGGCGATATGGTGTTGCCGAGAATTTCGACGAACACGTCAGTTTTTGCGATCGAACCCGAATCGGATGCGGTAGGTAATTTTCTCGATTCAATTCAAAAATTTAAATCCTTATCAGAGCAGATACTGGTCCTGCCCTCCCATGGAAAACCTTTTCGTGGCCTGCACAAGCGTATCGCACAGCTGGCCTCGCATCATGCAGACCGACTGGCCGAAGTCAAAGCGGCCTGCGTCACGCCTCAATCAGCGGCGGATATTGTCCCCATCATGTTTCGGCGTGAGCTGGATATGCATCAGCTCACTTTCGCGATGGGTGAGGCGCTTGCCCACCTTCATCGGCTTTGGTATGCGGGCGAGCTACGGCGTTTCAGGGACGAAAATCATGTCTGGCGTTTTGTCAGCATTCTGTAATCAAATAAAATTTGTCTAGCTATTCTGTGTAATTTTTTATATTTCGTTTAACCACGGACATCAGATAATTGGCCTTCGTCCACAAATCAAACCCGTAGTTAGTTTTTCCACAGTAACTTTTAATCAGGGTCCCTACGTTTAATCCTTTGAGAAGATTGCGCAAGATTGAATTAGCGTCTTTTATACAGACGGTATGCACTGAGAGTACTGACTATTACACGCGTACGTGCAATATTTCTCTCTATGAATTCATTAGAAGAGCGCATGGCTTTCAGCGAGCGACTGCGGCAGGCGCTGAGCAACGCCAGTTATTCGCCCCGCAGCCCCACCGAACTTGCCCGAGAGTTTAATCATCGCTTTCAGGGCCAGTCCGTAACCGTACACGCTGCGCGTAAATGGTTGCACGGTGAATCAATTCCCACCCAAGATAAGTTGCGCGCTCTAGCGAGCTGGCTAGATGTACCCGCCGACTGGCTACGGTTTGGCAATGAAGTCGGCAAAGGGAAGGGACAGGCTGCCCAGCTCTCGTCTGTTGATCTTCGGCTGCTAAACAACCTGCAAGAATTGGACGAGAATGAACGCCAACTGGCTCGCGAAATTCTGCGTCTGATCATCCGACTGAACAAGAAAAAATAAAACATCACTATGCGACGTGGCGCTATCGCAAATCAAAGATTGGATGCCATTTTTCAGCCGCACAAGTTTTCAGCTTTGTTCAGTCGCCA
>CANKWG010000237.1 GCA_947487325.1 Oxalobacteraceae bacterium
CACCGCAAGTGACTACGCCACCAGCATCGGAGCGCTCGCGTGACAAGGAAAAGACGCCCCCGGCGCCAGCAGTCGATCCTGCACCTGATGAGCGCTTCACCTATTATTTGCAAGCGGGCGCATTCCGCGAACCTAATGATGCCGAAGCGACCAAGGCTAAACTGGCTTTGATGGGCGTGGCCGCAAGCATCGCTGAACGCCAGTCCGATTTGGGTACGCTGTATCGTGTTCGCGTGGGTCCGTTCGCTGATGTCGAGACCATGAATCGCACACGCGTACGGCTGTCCGATAATGGTGTTGATGTGGCCGTGGTTCGCGTACCAAAATAAGCGTTTGTATCAAGTTGTCGCGTTCAGCGACCTTGCCGATTTGCGCCGCTTGTTTTGATAATTTTTATTTTTTATCTTTAGCTCGTAACAGGACATCTCATGCGACTGATTCAAAAACTTCTGGCGCTGACTAGCTTCAGTTTGATTACACTTTGTGCGAGCGCATCACCCTCCAATCCGGTTGAGGGCGTGGATTACCAGCGCTTGCCTCAGGCCCAGCCAACTGAATCCGGCAAGAAAATCGAGGTACTCGAATTTTTTTGGTACGGCTGCCCGCACTGTTTTGCTTTCGAGCCTGCGCTCTCCGACTGGGTAAAGAAACGTGGGGATCAAATCGTGTTCAAACGTATTCCGGTGGGCTTTCGCGAATCTTTCGTGCCACAGCAAAAGCTGTATTTCGCGCTGGAAGCTTTGAATCGCTTTGATGTGCACAAAGCTTATTTCGATGCGCTCCACATCGGCCGTCAGCGTCTGGACAAAGACGACTTGATCATTGATTTTGTCGAGAAGCAGGGTGTCGACCGCAAGAAGTTTCTTGATGTCTTCAACTCCTTCAGCGTGCAGTCCAAGGTGAATCGTGTTCGTCAGATGCAGGATGCTTATCGCATCGAGGGCGTGCCCACCATCGTCATTGATGGTCAGTACGTGACCTCGCCCTCCATTGTCGGCGCGACTATGCGCGGACAACCCGAGGCGGCGATGAACATGGCGACCTTGCAAGTCATGGACGCACTGATCGCCAGAAAAAAATGAGTTCTATTCTTCGATGAAGCGCGTCTTCATCACTGGCGCGTCCAGCGGATTGGGACTGGCGCTTGCGCGAGAATATGCATCGCAGGGCGCACAGCTGGGCCTTCTGGCGCGGCGTGAAAATGTTTTGGCAGAATTCCTTGCTTCGCTGCCCAATGCGCAGGTACATCGTACTTACGCTGTTGATGTTAATGATCATGCGGCGCTTGCTGCGGCGGCCAGCGATTTCATGGCCCATGCGGGCGGTGTTGATGTCGTGATCGCTAATGCGGGCATTTCTTATGGCACGTTGACTGAGCGACCTGCGGACCTGGCGGTGTTCGACAAGATCATGCAGACCAATCTGGTGGCGACCGTCGCGACCTTTTCACCATTTATTACAACGATGAAGTCGCAAGCGGCGGCCGGACAGCGCGGCATGCGATTGGTCGGTATCGCCAGCGTTGCCGGCATTCGTGGTTTGCCCGGCGCCGAAGCCTACAGCGCGTCCAAAGCCGCAGTGATCAGCTATTGCGAATCGCTGCGCGTCGCATTGCGTCGCCATACCATCGAGGTGGTGACGATTGCGCCGGGTTATATCGATACACCAATGACACAGATTAATACCTATCCCATGCCTTTCCTGATGCCGGCGGATGCGTTTGCACGGCAAGCGGTCAGAGCGATTGCGGTAGGCCGCAGTTATGTCGTGATTCCCTGGCCTATGCGCGGTGTCTCCTGGTTGCTTCGTTGTTTGCCCAACTGGCTGTATGACCGTGTAATGGCGCGCGCGCCTTACAAGGCCTCGTATCAGGAACTCAACGACGCACCATGACTCTGCTGACTGATGCGATCGGCCAAGAGCATGTGGTCATTGATCCTGCCCGGCCGCCGCGCATTGTGTCGCTGGTGCCTTCGGTCACCGAGCTGGTGTGTGATTTGGGTTTATCTTCTTGGCTGGTAGGTCGCACCGGGTTTTGCATTCATCCTCAGTCCCTGTTGGTGGATGTGCCCAAGATTGGCGGCACCAAGGATGTGAACATCGACAAGATACGTGCGCTCGCGCCCACCCATCTGATTGTCAATATCGATGAAAATGAAAAGCCTACGGTGGATGCGTTGGCGCGCTTCATTCCGCATGTCATCGTCACGCATCCGCTGGCGCCGGAAGATAACCTCAATTTGTATAGGCTTCTGGGCGGTGTTTTCAATGCGAGCGAAAAAGCTGAGCAATTGTGTGGAGTTTTTGCTCGCGAGTACGAAACGACACGCGCACTTGCACAATCATCGCCTTATCGCGTGCTGTATTGCATCTGGAAAGATCCTTGGATGACGGTATCGCGCGATACCTATATTGCGCGCATGCTGGCCTTGATCGGCTGGCAACAGTGCGAGATCAAGTCGGAAAAACGCTATCCTGATTTTCGTTGGGATTCGGCGCTCGTTGATGAGGTCGACGAAGTATTGTTATCCACCGAGCCATTTAATTTCACTGAAATACACTCAAATGCTCTCGAAATTCAGCTAGGTAAGCCGGTGCGTCTGGTGGATGGCGAGCGATTATCCTGGTACGGCAGCCGGGCGATTGCAGGGATGGCTTATTTGAGGGAGCTTTCGGTCGCACGTTAACAGTGTGTTTTGGCAGTGAAAGAATAAATTTGCCGACTGAACAAAGCTGAAAACTTGTGCGACTGAAAAATGGCATCCAATCTTTGATTTGCGATAGCGCCACGTCGCACAACGATGTTTTATTTTTTCTTGTTCAGTCGGATGATCAGACGCAGAATCTCACGAGCCAGTTGGCGTTCGTTCTCGTCCAGTTCTTGCAGGCTGTTCAGCAATCGAAGATCAACAGACGAGAGCTGGGCAGCCTGTCCCTTCCCTTTGCCGACTTCATTGCCAAACCGTAGCCAGTCGGCGGGTACATCTAGCCAACTCGCCAGAGCGCGCAACTTATCTTGGGTTGGA
>CANKWG010000238.1 GCA_947487325.1 Oxalobacteraceae bacterium
CTACCTGCCAGTCGTTCGGCACATAGCCTGCATCGACGGCGGCGCGCGAAGCACCCATTTCAGCGCCGAGCTTGTCGGCGAGCGGTTCGAGAATCGCGAAATTTTCAGCGGATCCCATGCCACGACCGCCGGAGACAATCACTTTGGCAGCCGTCAATTCAGGGCGATCCGATTTCGCCAGCTCGCGCGATACGAAGGCCGATGTGCCCGCATCAGCAACGGCGCTGATTTTTTCAATCGCTGCATTACCGCCCGCAGGCGCTGCATCAAATCCGGTCGCGCGCACCGTGATTACCTTGATGGCATCGACCGACTGCACGGTTGCAATCGCATTACCCGCGTAAATCGGGCGCTCGAAAGTATCCGGTGACTCGACTTTGGTGATTTCGGAAATCTGACCCACATCGAGGCGCGCCGCAACGCGAGGCAAAATGTTTTTGCCATAGGCCGTCGCTGGCGCGAGGATATGTGTGTAGGAAGCAGCGAGTGCAAGCGCTTGTTCTGCGACATTTTCGGCGAGACCATTCGCAAACTGCTCGCCTTCGGCGACCAGTACTTTGCTCACGCCAGCCAGTTGCGCCGCAGTGGCAGCAGCAGCATCGCAAGCATGGCCCGCGATCAGAACGTGGATTTCATCACTGCAGCGCGCTGCTGCGGTGATCGTGTGCGCAGTGCTCGCCTTGAGCGAGCCATTATCGTGTTCGGCAATAACAAGTGCGGCCATGAGATTGTGTCCTTGATCGTTCAGATGACTTTGGCTTCGTTCCTGAGTTTCGCCACCAGCGTAGCGACATCAGGGACCATAGTGCCCGCAGTACGTTTGGCGGGTTCGACAACTTTGAGGGTCTTCAGGCGCGGCGCCACATCGACACCCAGCGCATCAGGCGTCATCACATCTAGTGTTTTTTTCTTGGCCTTCATGATATTGGGCAGAGTGACGTAGCGGGGCTCATTGAGCCGCAAATCGGTCGTCACTATCGCTGGCAAACTGAGTGACAGTGTCTCAAGACCGCCGTCGACTTCACGCGTGACGACGGCTTTGCCATCTTCGATCACGAGTTTCGAAGCGAAAGTCGCTTGTGGCCAGCCCAGCAAGGCAGCGAGCATTTGACCGGTCTGATTGCAGTCGTCATCAATCGCTTGTTTGCCCAGGATGATGAGCTGAGGCTGTTCCTTGTCAGCGATCGCCTTGAGCAATTTGGCGACGGCAAGAGGCTGCAGGTCAGCATCGGTTTCGGCCAAAATGGCGCGATCCGCACCAATCGCCATTGCCGTACGCAATGTCTCCTGACATTGTGTGACACCGCAGGACACAGCGATCACCTCGGTCGCCTTACCGGCTTCCTTCAGACGCATCGCCTCTTCCACTGCGATCTCATCAAAGGGATTCATGGACATTTTGACATTGGCGATATCGACGCCTGTGCCATCAGATTTCACGCGCACTTTGACGTTGTAGTCGACCACGCGCTTGACTGGAACCAGTACCTTCATGGGAATCCTTGGGAGCAAATTGACGTTAACGTAAAGCGAGATTATAGATAAGAAAGACTCGCCGCGCAAAATTTACGCACGGTCGTTCGGTTATGTGGGAAAACTGCGTCGGCTTACATCGGTTTACTTGCGCTTGAGGAAAAACGTAAATTCCTTGTTTGCCTCTTCATGGCCGAGCAGTTCATTACCCGTTTGGCGGGCAAACGCGCCAAAGTCGCGCACCGAACCCGGATCGGTGGCCAAAATACGCAGCACATCGCCGCTTTGCATGTCTGCCAGCGCTTTCTTTGCTTTCAGAATAGGCAGCGGGCAATTCAGTCCGCGTGCATCCAGGTCTTTTTGAAATTCCATCGCGTTTTTCTCAGCACATTATTCATCGGCGGGCGCTTGCGTGCCCCAATCAAGAAACTCCGGCTCCAGTCCGCGAGCCCGCATCCAGTCCGCCATCGCGTAGCCTGTACCAGCCCGCCAAGGGCGCAGCTTTTCGGGGGATACGAGCCGAACCTCCACCAATTCAGGCGAAAGCCTTATCTCGCCTGAGGCCTGTACGTGATAGGCGATGATCAGCTCATTCTTGCGTATGAATTCATACACGCCGATCAATGTCGTCACCTCGGCATGCAGACCAGTTTCTTCTTTCAGTTCGCGAGCCACACCCTGCTCGGGCGTCTCGCCGCGCTCCATGAAGCCAGTAATCAGCGCAAAATTTTTCGGGCCCCAGGCCGCATTGCGGGCCAACAGAATCTTTCCTTCGACCTCCACCAGCGCCGCAAGGACGGGCAGCGGATTATCCCAATGCGTCCAGTGACCGTCCGGGCAAGCAAGCCGGGCCTTGTCGCCATCAGCACCCGCTTCGCCGTCGGTACGCAGCACGAGAGGCGCTGCGCACTTGGGACAAAAACGAAACTCCATTAGCCGACGCGCTCACCAACCCAGGCACCGACTGCTGCCAGTGCGGCAGGCAAGGCACTCGGGTCCGTACCACCCGCTTGCGCCATATCGGCGCGTCCGCCGCCCTTGCCACCCACCTGCTGCGCGACGAAGTTCACCAACTCGCCCGCCTTGACCTTGGACGTCGCATCAGCGGTCACACCCGCAATCAGCGTCACCTTGCCGTCGGCCACGGAGGCAAGCACGATGGCAGCGGTTTTCAGCTTGTCCTTCATCTTGTCCATCACCTGACGCAGCGTCGCCACATCGGCGCCTTCCAGCGTCACTGCGAGCACCTTGATGCCATGCATATCCACTGCTTGCGACAGCAGCTCGTCACCCTGACCCGATGCCAAACGCGCCTTGATGGATGCCAGCTCTTTTTCAAGCGATTTCACCTGCTCCTGAACCTGCGCAATACGCTGCGTAATTTCATCTGGCTGAACTTTGAGCGCGGCAGCCGCTTCATTTACACGCGTCGTCAGCGACTGCACAAGCGCAAGTGCGTTTCCACCCGTGACCGCCTCGACGCGCCGTATACCCGCCGCCACACCGCCCTCGGATACGATCTTGAACAAACCAATGTCGCCAGTGCGA
>CANKWG010000239.1 GCA_947487325.1 Oxalobacteraceae bacterium
GACTTACTATGTGGGCCGCGCAATCGGTCAGCAAGTTTATACCCGCAACTATCGCTGGCTGGATAGAAAATCGCTGGAAAAGACACACGCTTTCTTTGATAAGCATGGTGGCAAGACGATTGTCATAGCGCGATGGTTGCCCGTGGTTCGCACCTTTGCGCCTTTTGTGGCAGGTGTCTCCGGCATGAGTCTGGCTCGATTTCAGCTCTATAACGTTACTGGCGCACTGCTTTGGGTGGTGGTGCTGGTGATGGGCGGCTACTTCTTTGGCAATATCCCTGTGATTCGAGATCACCTCAACACCATCGTGCTGATTGGCGTGGCTGCGGCTGTAGTGCCTGTCGCGCTGGGTGCGGTGTGGCGGGTTGTTGCTAAGTTTCGCAAAGGTGGGGCATCTGGCGCTGTTAGTGAGTCAGATAAAGACGCTGGATCCCGGCTTCCGCCGGGATGACAGTTTGGGAGCCAGAAGTCTCAATTACGTCAACACCTGCATGTGATGACTGCTGCATGGGCAGACCGCATGCGGTCTGAAACCCCCGCTGCACCCTGCGCCGGGACGACGACTTTAAAGCCAATAGACCTTCGAACGTCATCCCAGCGAAAGCTGGGATCCAGTGTCTTTGCATTGCTACTGGCAGTGTGTGCTTTTAGGTGATTGAACCTGCTAAGACGAAATGCAGTTATAAAAAAATCTCTGCAAGTACTCATCAGGTGAGCGGATTCTTCCGCATGCTCGGATGCTTGACCAGATATTTCTGTATCCCGCGCATCAGCGCATCGGCCATCTTGTCCTGATAACTTTCATCCGTCAGCTTCGCTTCCTCTTCCGGATTTGAAATAAACGCAGTCTCGACCAGAATGCTCGGAATATCCGGTGCTTTGAGTACCGCAAATCCTGCTTGTTCTACCTGCGCCTTGTGCAGGCGATTGATGTTACCGATTTCGCCTAATACGGATTTGGCGAGCTTCATGCTGTCATTGATTTGCGCTGTGGTCGAGAGATCAAGCAGCACGGTCGCGAGTTGCTGGTTTTTACTGCGCAGATTGACACCACCAATCAGATCAGCGGCATTTTCTTTGTTGGCCAGCCAGCGCGCTGCTGTTGAACTGGCGCCCTTTTCTGATAACGCAAACACCGATGAACCGCGCGCGGTGGGTTCAACGAATGCGTCTGCATGAATCGACACGAAAAGATCGGCCTGAACTTTGCGCGCCTTTTGTACGCGCACATTCAATGGAACGAAATAATCACCATCTCGTGTGAGCATCACCCGTACGTTGGGTTGCTGTTCGAGTCGTGATTTGAGGCGGCGCGCGATCGATAGCACGACATTTTTTTCGTAGCTGCCGCCACGACCTACGGCACCCGGATCCTCGCCGCCATGCCCAGGATCGAGCGCGATGGTGACCATGCGCGTCAGCGGCGTGAGTTTGTCTTCATTCAAACCGGGTTTTGCCGCGGAGGGATTATCAGCGGGCGGACGCAGATCGGCCGAGGGCGGATTTTTTTGCAGGAAATCGGCAATCGGATCAACAGGATTGAGCGGGAAAAGATCAAAGATCAAACGATGCTTGTATTCGCCTACGGGCTCCAGCGTGAAGACCTGCGGTTGGATTTCTTCCTTTAGATCGAACACCATGCGAACGACACCGGGCCGATTCTGGCCGACCCTGACCTGAGCGATGTAGGGGTCGTTTGGCTGAATTTTTGCGACTAGGCTCTTGAGTTTGTTATCCAGCTCCACGCCCTCGATTTCCACGACCAGTCGATGCGGGTCTTTGACGATGAAATGAGAGGCCTTGAGCTTGCTATCGTTTTCTACCGTGACGCGAGTGTAATCGGCCGCTGGCCACACCCGTACGGCGACGATGCCGGCAGCGCGTGCCTGTCCCGTTGTGCAGAGCGAGAGCAATAGCGTGGCACCGGCTTTAAGTACCGTGCGTCGTGACGCGGGTTTTATCTTATCCAGTGAAGATCCAGGTGGTTTAGGCATGTCGTGCCTTGTTCGGAATTCGCGCACAATTCTACCGTACGACCTTCACCTGCAACAGAGAGAAACACATCCAGATCGGCCGGCGGGAGCAAGCCTTGAGCCTGCTCGGGCCACTCCACCACGCACAGATGATCACTGTCAAAGTATTCACGAAAACCGGCATCGATAAACTCATCGGGACTGCCCATGCGGTAAAGATCGAAATGCATCAAGCTTAAAGATTTGCCATCTACGTTGATCGCATAGGGTTCAACGAGTGTGTAGGTGGGGCTTTTTACGCGGCCTGAGTGCCCTGCGGCTTGCAGCAGCGCGCGCGTAAGACTTGTTTTGCCCGCCCCCAGTTCACCGTGAAGATAGATTTTCAGTCCCGACGTCAGCGTGCGTGAGAGTGCGGCGCCTAGTGCTTGCGTGCTCGTTTCGTCGGGAAGTTGGGTGGTCCAGCGCTGCATCTCTTAAAATGATCCCTCTACAAAGTGCTTATTCATGGATCCGATTCAGTCAACCAAACTCGCGCAGGACATCCGGCAGTGGAGCATAGCGCTCGGCTTTGCCGATCTGCGCATTGCCGATGCCCACATCGATGGGGCACACGAACAGTTGCAACAGTGGCTTGATGCGGGCTTTCACGGTGAGATGGATTATATGGCAGCGCACGGCACGCGGCGCGCACGTCCTGCCGAATTGGTGCCGGGGACGGTGCGTGTGATTAGCGCGCGCATGGATTATCTGCCACAGCAGACTGATATCGATTGGCGTGAACATGAAACTCGGCGTCTGTCGGATCCCGATGCTGCGGTCGTGTCGGTGTATGCCCGTGGTCGGGATTATCACAAGGTCTTGCGCTCTCGCTTGCAGCAGCTGGCTGACAAAATTGCTGCGGCCATCGGACCCTTTGGCTACCGTGTATTTACTGATTCGGCACCTGTGATGGAAGTAGAAATCGCTCGACGTGCCGGTATGGGCTGGCGCGGCAAGCACACGCTGCTGCTCAATCGCGATGCGGGCTCGATGTTT